>CACKMG010000003.1 GCA_902601235.1 uncultured Pelagibacteraceae bacterium | reverse complement strand
TAATGGTTTCAAATCATGGTGGCAGACAACTTGATGGATCGAGATCTCCATTCGATCAACTCGCAGAAATTGTAGATGCGGTCGGAGATAAACTTGATGTTATATGTGAAGGAGGAATTCATAGAGGAACTCACATGCTCAAAGCATTATCACTAGGAGCAAAAGCATGTTCTGGCGGAAGACTTTATCTTTATGCACTTGCAGCAGCAGGTCAACCAGGTGTTGAAAGGGCCCTTGAATTATATAAATCTGAATTAGTTAGAGATATGAAACTGATGGGATGTACAAAAATATCAGATCTTAATAGAAATAATTTAAGATTTAGAAAATAGTGAGCTTACAAAATTGTTATAATTTTGATGACTTTAGAAAAATTGCAAAGAAAAAATTACCTTCACCAATATTTCATTATATTGATGGTGGTGCAGATGATGAAATAACTCTTAAAAGAAATACAAAATCTTTTGATGATTGTGATTTAGTACCAAATATTTTAGCAAGTGTTGGAAAACCAGATCTATCAACGACTATTTTTGGAAAAAAAATTGATATACCACTATTTTTATCACCATGTGCTATGCAAAGACTTTACCACCATGATGGTGATAAAGCATCTGCTAAAGCAGCTGATAAGTTTGGAACATTTTATAGTATGTCTACGATGGCAAATAATACTATTGAAGAAATTTCAAATATTTCGGGTGGACCAAAATTATTTCAACTTTATGTTCATAAAGATCAATCAATTACTGATGATTTAATTGATCGTTGTAGAAGATCAGGTTTTGATGGAATGTGTTTAACAGTAGATACTTTAGTAGCAGGCAACAGAGAAAGGGATCATAGAACAGGTTTTACAACCCCCCCCAAAATTAACTTTGCAAAGTTTAATGAGTTTTGCTCTTCATCCTAATTGGGTATTCAATTATCTTACGCATGGTAAATTTAAATTAGCAAATGTAGCAACAAAAACAGATAAGGGTACCAATATCGCAAAATCAGTTATTGAATATATTAATGAACAATATGATCCATCAATGAATTGGAAGGATGCTGAATATTGTGTAAAAAAATGGAACGGACCTTTTGCATTAAAAGGAGTTATGTCGGTTGAAGATGCAAGAAGAGCAATCGATATAGGGTGCACAGCTATAATGATCTCAAATCATGGAGGAAGACAACTTGATGGATCTAGGTCTCCCTTTGATCAAGTAAAAGCAATTTCAGATGCAGTGGGAGATAAGCTTGAAATTATTCTTGATGGAGGCGTAAGAAGAGGAACACATGTATTAAAAGCTATAGCTGCAGGTGCAAAAGCTTGCAGTTTTGGGAAAATGTTTTTGTTCTCTTTGGCCGCAGGAGGTCAACAAGGAGTTGAACATTTGCTTAAAACCATGCACGATGAAATTAATAGAAATATGGTTTTAATGGGATGTAAGAATTTAAAAGAGTTGAATAGTTCAAAATTAATCTATAGAAAATAGAGGGAAAAAATATGAAATTGGCAAAAAGTCTAGAAAGATTGGGAACTGAGTCTGCATTTACGGTTCTTGCTGAAGCAAAAAAATTAGAAGCCCAAGGAAAACCCATGATACACTTGGGATTGGGACAGCCAGATTTCAAAACCCCAAAACATGTCGTTGAAGCAGCTAAAAAAGCACTAGACGACGGACATCACGGATATGTTATGTCAAATGGAATTCCCGAATGCCGTCAAGCAGTTACTAGGTGGATAAAAAAACGTTACAGTGTTGATGTTGATGCTGAAAGAATTCTTATTATGCCAGGTGGAAAGCCAACAATGCATTATGCCATACAATGTTTTGGTGAGCCAGGTGCAGAAATTATACATCCTACACCAGCTTTTCCAATTTATGAATCGATGATTAATTATACAGGTTCAAAATCTGTTCCATATGATTTAACAGAAGATAAAGATCTAAAATTTAATCCTGATAAAATTTTATCTTTAATTACAGATAAGACCCGATTACTAATTTTAATTAATCCGAATAATCCAACAGGAAGCTTTGTTGAGAAAAGAGATATAGATTTTTTAGCTGATGGTTTAAAAAAACATCCACATGTGACAATATTAAGTGACGAAATTTATAGTAGACAAATTTTTGATGGTAAAGAAATGCCTTCTTTTTTTTATTATCCAGAATTGAGAGAAAGACTAATTGTATTAGAAGGATGGAGTAAAGCTTATTCAATGACAGGATGGAGACTTGGTTGGAGTTTTTGGCCACAACATTTAATTGAACATGTGAATAAATTATTAATTAACAGTGTATCTTGTGTAAATGCTGCAGCTCAATTTGCTGGTATAGCAGCACTAGATGGACCAGATGACTCAATTGATCAAATGATGGAAAAATTTACTCAAAGAAGAGAATTAATTCATAAAGGGTTAAATGATTTACCAGGTGTAGAATGTAGTTTACCTGGAGGAGCTTTTTACGCTTTTCCAAAAGTTATAGGTACTGGAATGAATGGTGCAGAATTTGCAAGAAAGGCGATGCATGAGGCTGGGGTAGCAATTGTGCCAGGCTCAGCTTTTGGTGAAACTTGCCAAAATTATGTTAGATTTAGTTTTGCTGCTTCCAGAGATAATATTTCTCAAGCATTAGAAAATATAAAGAAAATGCTGAGTAAATAAGATTTATTTTTTTCTAATTCTTTTATAATATTTAAATATGAATGAACAAGTCCAAGTAGAATTAAAAAAATTACTTAATGGTAGATTTTCTACCTCTGAGTCTGCCAGAGCTAATTATGCTAGAGGAGAAGATACTTATGATCCAATTTTATCTCAGGCAGTAGTTTTTCCAGAGACTAATGAAGAAGTTTCAAAAATACTTAAATTATGTAATGACCATAAAATACCTGTTGTCCCATTTGGAACAGGAACTTCTTTGGAGGGAAATGTTGTTGGTAATGAGAATGGTATAACTATTTGTTTAGAGAAGATGAATAAAATTTTAAGTGTAAATGTTGAGGATTTTGATTGCAGAGTTCAAGCTTGTGTCACAAGAGAACAATTGAATGAGTTTTTAAGAGAGGATGGAGTTTTTTTTCCAATTGACCCGGGAGCTAATGCTGCTCTAGGTGGAATGGCCTCGACCTCAGCGTCAGGTACAATGGCTGTAAAATATGGGACTATGAAAACGGTTATTTCAGGTCTTACGGTAGTTTTGCCTAACGGTGATATTATAAAAACTGGTGGTAGAACTAAAAAAACATCTGCAGGTTATAATTTAACAAATCTTTTTATTGGATCAGAGGGAACTTTGGGCATTATTACTGAAGTTCACTTAAGGTTATCCCCGATACCAGAAAGCATAATGAGCGCTATTTGTCATTTTCCTTCATTAGAGGACGCTGTCATGACGGCTCAACAAGTTATTCAATATGGTGTTCCAATTGCAAGGATTGAGATGCTCAATAAAGAACAAATGGGGATTAGTATAAATTACTCTAATCTAAAAGACATTCAGGCGGTACCAACCTTATTTTTTGAATTTCATGGATCTGAAACTTCTAATAATGAAAATATTAAAATTGTAGAGGAAATATCAAAAGACAATAAGGGTAGCTCATTTAAGTGGGCCAAAGATTTGGAGGAGAGAAATAAAATTTGGAAGGCAAGGTGGGATGTATATTATTCAGTTAAAGCTCTAATTAACAATGGCAGAGTATATTCAACCGACGTATGCGTTCCTATCTCAAAGATCACAGAGTGTGTAAAATTTGCAGAAGAACAAGCAAAAAAATTTGAAGTTAGAGCTCCAATGGTAGGTCATATGGGCGATGGGAATTTTCATGTGATTTTACCTTTTGATCCAAATAACAAAGAAAGTTATAAAAAAATTAGAGCTTTTAACGATACACTAATAAAAAAATCACTTGAGTTAAATGGTACAATTACTGGCGAGCATGGGGTGGGGCTTCATAAAAAAGAGTATTTACTAGAGCAACATCCTGATAATATTCCAGTAATGAAATCAATTAAAAGAACATTGGATCCAAACAATATAATGAATCCAGGCAAGATATTCGATCTTAACTAATAATCTAAAAATATTTTATGAAAAAAATCTTGATTACAAGGAAACTGATTAAAGACAGTGAAGATAAAGCTTCAAAAACTTTTGATCCCATTTTTAATTTAAATGATGAATTATATTCTCAATCAAAAGTAATTGAAATGTCTAAAGGTTGTGATGGAATTTTGTCCTCACTTACGGATAAATTAGATCAAGAAACTATCAATAAACTTCCAGATACAGTAAAAATAATATCTAACTTTGCAGTGGGTTTTGGAAACATTGATTTAGAAGCTGCAAAAAAAAGAGGTATCACAGTTACAAATACCCCAGAAGTTTTATCTGATGCTACAGCAGAAATTGGAATTTTATTAATTTTAGGTGCTTGTAGAAGAGTAGCCGAGGGAGTCGAGGCAGCTAGAGAAGGTGGTTGGAAATGGTCAGCAGATTATTTAATTGGAAAACAATTAACTGGAACAAGACTTGGAATTCTAGGAATGGGAAGAATTGGTCAAAAAATTGCAAAAATAGCAAGGTCACTTGGAATGATAATTCATTATCATAATCGGTCAAAATTAAGTGATGATAAAGAACTTGGGGCTGTTTATCACGATAATATAAAAAGTCTTTTTTCAGTTTCTGATGTTTTATCTATTTGTTGTCCGGCAACAAAAGAAACAGAAAACATGATTAACAAAGAAACAGTTGAATTTTTTCCTAAGGGAGCAGTAATCACTAATGTTGCCAGGGGTGATATTGTTGATGATGAAGCTCTGATAGACGCTTTAAATAGGAGAAAGATTTATGCAGTTGGCTTAGATGTTTATAAAAATGAGCCGAATTTGAATCCTGGCTATTTAAAAATAAAATCTGCTTTTATTTTACCTCACTTAGGAAGTGCTACTAAAGACACCAGAATTGCGATGGCAAATTTAGCGATAGATAATATTGATGAGTTTTTTAAAACTGGAAATTGTAAAAATAAAGTAAATTAATTCTACTTCAGATTGTAAAAATTTATATTTCTGCGACATATGAGTTTTTTTTTAGAAAGACTCTAATTTGAATCTATGCTTTAATTATTCAAGTTAATTAACTTTAATAGGAGTAATAATGACTAAAGAAAATAAATCATTGAAGGTGAAAACATCTTCAAGACGTAAGTTCTTTAAGACTGCTGCAAAGACTGGTGCTTTAGCTGCAGCCGCTGTTGCAATGCCATATGTTAAGGCAAATGCTGCAACAACATTAAAGATGCAAGCTGCATGGCCAAGTGGAGCAAACATCTTTTTTGAAATGGCTGGAGATTATTGCAACATGGTTAAAGAAATGTCTGGAGGTTCTCTTCAGATTGATCTTCAACCGGTTGGAGCAGTTGTAAAGACCTCAGAAATCGGACAAGCAGTAAGTTCTGGTGTAGTTGATATGGGTCACTGGGTGACGGCATATTGGTATGGTAAAAATCCTGCTGCATCATTATTTGGAACTGGTCCTTCATACGGTATGTCATCTCAAGAAGTTATGGGATGGATGGAGTATGGCGGAGGAAGAAAATTATATGACGAAACTCTTGCAAAAGTAGGTTTTGATTATGTTGGTTTTTTCCATATGCCTATGCCGGCTCAGCCTTTTGGTTGGTTCAAAAAGAACGTAACTAAAGTATCTGATGTTAAAGGTATGAAGTATAGAACAGTTGGTCTAGCGACTAACGTTTTAACTGCAATGGGAATGGTAGTTAGACAATTACCAGGTGGTGAAATTCAACCAGCTATGAAAACTGGTTTGATTGAAGCTGCTGAGTTTAACAACCCAACTTCAGACTCTCAATTTGGTATGCAAGACGTTTCTAAGCATTATCACTTAGGAAGTTTCCACCAATCTCAAGAGATGTTTGAAATACCAGTTAACAAAAAAACATTTAATAGCTTATCACCAGCACATCAAGCAATACTTAAAAATGCTGCTTATGCTGCTAACAGTGATAACTACTTTAAAGCTTTAGTAAGATACTCAGCTGACTTAGCTAAGTTGATGAATGAGCATAAAGTAAATGTGTATCAAACTTCTGATGAAATTTTAGCTCAACAATTAAAAGGTTGGGATAAAGTAATTGGTGATTTCAATAAGAAAGATCCTTTCTTTAAGAAAATCGTTGATTCTCAGAAATCATATGCGAAGAGAGTAATGAAATACTTGCTGATGAATCAGCCAAATTACAAACTTGCATATGAAAATGAGTTTGGTCCAATTGCAAAAGTTAAGTTATAATTAACTTTTTGATAAATTTTTCAAAGGGGGCCTCGGCCCCCTTTTTTATTTGATTAATTAAGAACAATTCAATAAAAGTTTATATCTATGATGAGATCTTACATAAAATTTGCTGATCGTTTAAGTGTCTCAATGGGAAAAGCTTTCTCTTGGTGCATAGTAATTTTAATGGGTGGAACATGTTATGAAGTTTTTATGGCATATGCCTTGAATGCACCAACTTTATGGAATTTTGATTTTAGTCTTCAGATGTATGGAGCTATCTTTATGATGGCAGGTGCCTATACTTTATGTACAGAAGCTCATGTTAGAGGTGATGTAATTTACAGATTATTTTCTCAAAGAACTCAAGCATGGATAGATATAGTTTTATATTTTATTTTCTTTTTCCCTGGTGTTCTTGCATTAGCTTTTTATGGTTATGAGTATGCGGCACTTGCTTGGAAAATAAAAGAAACAAGCTGGAATAGTCCTGCACAAATTCAAATATATATGGCAAAATCATTAATACCTTTATCAGGTAGTCTTTTAACTTTACAAGGTGTCAGTGAGGTTTTTAGATGTATTATCTGTATACAAACTGGGAGTTGGCCAGAAAGAGGGACTGAACGTGATGCTGAAGAGACTGAAAAAGTATTAATGAGAACATCACAACAAGGAAATAAAGAAGATGTTATTTAGTCTTACAAATCCAGAGGTAGCAATTATGATGATGGGAATATTTTTATTTGCTGTCCTACTAGGTTTTCCAATAGCTTTCACATTAATGGCTATGGGTTTAGGCTTTGGATATTACGCCTATTTTGATCCAACTAAAATGGAACATCTTTTTGATAATAGGATATTCCAACTCTTTGTTCAAAATACTTATACCGTTATGGACAACAATGTATTAACCGCAGTTCCACTTTTTTTATTTATGGGATACCTTGTTGAAAGAGCTGGTATTGTAGCAAAATTATTTTTTGCGATAAGATTAGCTTCTCATAAACTTCCTGCTTCAATGGCCGTGGCTGCATTAATTACATGTGCTTTATTTTCAACAGCTACTGGTATTATTGGTGCAGTTGTAACCTTAATGGGTCTTCTTGCATGGCCAGCGATGGTAAAAGCAGGTTATGATAAAAAATTTGCATCTGGAATAATATGTTCTGGTGGATGTCTAGGTATTTTAATTCCACCAAGCATTATGCTTATTGTGTACTCAGTAATTGCCCAATTATCACCACTGAGATTGTTTGCTGCCGCAATCTTTCCAGGATTAATGTTAGCAGGACTTTATATAGCGTATGCAATATTTAGAGCTTGGTTAAATCCATCAATTGCTCCAAAACCTGCTGCAGAGGAAATTCCTCCTACAGCAGTAATTATGAGAGAAGTTCTTGTATCCTTCTTACCTTTATTTTCTTTAATAATATTAGTTTTAGGTACTATTCTCGCCGGTATCGCTACACCCGCTGAAGCAGCTGCTGTAGGTGCTTTTGGATCATTAGTGCTATCTTATTTTTACAAAACATTAAAGTGGAAAAATTTCAAAGAGTCAGTGTTTCTTACTGCAAAAACAACCGCAATGATAATGTGGTTGTTTATTGGTTCCTGGACTTTTGCATCTGTTTTTTCTTATCTTGGAGGCCATGAGGTTTTTGAGCATTTCTTTAAATCTTTGAATCTACAACCATGGCAATTCTTAGTGATTACTCAATTGATTATATTTTTATTAGGTTGGCCTTTAGAATGGACAGAGATTTTAATTATTTTTGTCCCAATCTTTTTACCACTTGTTGAGTTTTTTGGAGTAAATCCGTATTTTTTTGCTATGTTAATTGCTTTAAATTTACAAACATCATTTTTGACACCACCCATGGCGATGTCAGCTTATTATTTAAAAGGAGTTCAATCAAAGAATGTTGAGCTAATGCAAATCTTTAGTGGAATAATGCCTTTTTTAGCTATTGTAATTTTAGCTATGGTTTTAATGTACTTATTTCCAGGAATAGCACTTTGGTTACCAGAGACATTATTTGCAAATTAATTTTAAATGACGGATATATTTTCTTTAAGTCTTGAAGAACTTGCGTTGAAAATAAAAGACGCCCAGTTTTCTTCAGTCGAAGTTTGTGAAAAGTATATAGAAAGAATAAATAAGTTTGAGAAAGATGTTAAAGCCTGGGCACATTTTGATAAAAAAGTTTTATTAGAAAAAGCAGCTGAGGCGGACGAGTACAGGAAATCAGGAAAACCAATCGGGCCACTTCATGGAGTTCCTATAGCAGTTAAAGATATAATCGGCACTGTTGATATGCCAACAGAATGCGGAACAGTTATAAGAAAAGGAAAATCATATTCACAAAATGCAGAAATAATTGATTTACTTCATTCATCTGGAGCAATTGTGATGGGTAAAACAGCCACTTCAGAGCTTGCTTACTTAGGACCACCTTCTACTACAAACCCTCATGATAAAACCAGAACACCCGGTGGATCTTCAAGTGGGTCTGCAGCATGCGTAGCCTCTTTTATGGCCCCCGCCTCAATCGGTTCTCAAACAGGAGGTTCAATTATTAGACCAGCATCTTATTGTGGTGTTGTAGGATACAAACCTACTTATGGATTAATTTCTAGAAATGGTGTTTTGAGAACTTCATATAGTCTAGACCACATTGGTATGTTTGGTAAAAAAGTAGAAGATGTTGCAATGTTAGCAAAAGTATTAATTAAAAAGGACAAATATGACCCTGCTACAATACATTATTCAACTGAAAATATTTTAAGTGAAACAAAAAAAGGACCTCTTTTTGAACCAAAATTTATTTTTTATAAAACCGATCATTGGAAAATAATTGATAAAAAATCAAGAGAATCATTTGAATATTTTATTAATTCATTTAAAAAAAATATTGAGATATTTGATACTCCCTCATATTTTAAAGATATACACAAGTATCATCAGATAATTCATGAAACAGATTTAGCAAATAATTTTTCTGTATATTTTAAAAAATTTAAAAAAAAACTTTCTAAATATATGCAAGATGCAATTATAAAAGGAAACAAATACCCAGGAAAAGAATATGCTGAAGCAATAGACTTTATGAAAAGGAGTTATGAATCTTACCAAGAGGTATTTGAAGATTATCATGGGGTTTTATCTCCGTCTAGTCCTGGTGTTGCACCAAAAGGTTTAAAAAGTACTGGCACAGCAGAGTTTAATAAAGTTTGGTCATATCTTGGAACACCATGTATTTCGCTCCCTTTACTTGAGGGTGAAAATAATTTACCATTAGGAATCCAATTAATTGGTGACAAATATGATGACCATAGGTTTTTAGGTGTTGCCAGATGGTTAGAAAAAGAGTGTGAGGAATAAATAAAATGAATAAAATTACTACTATCATTGGATTATCATTTGCTATATTTTTTTTAATCGGATTGGCTACTACTTTAACAAGATCAATGATGATTGGTTTTTTTGATGTCATTCCAGTTTACTTTTTGATGGGTGCAGCTATCATAATGATGATTTACGAAGCTTTCTTTGATAAAAGTTAGTCCTAATTAAATTGAAAAATTCCAAAATTAATATCTTTCCATTATCATTATTATTTATTCAGCCAATTTTTATGGCAAGTAATTTGGTGGTAGCAAGAGGTGGGGTAGAATATGTTCCTCCAATTTCATTAGCTTTCTGGAGATGGACAGTCGTTTTTTTTATATTATTGCCTTTTACATTCATGACTCTTAAAAAAAATTTTCATATAATTAAGAAAGAATACAAAAAACTATTTTTCTTAGGCTCCATGGGATGTGGTGTGTGTGGTGCATTTCCTTTTTTGGCTGGCGAAACTACTACGGTCATAAATATGGGAATTATTTATACATCATCACCCGTATTTATAATTTTAATTTCATATTTTTTTTTTAATGAAAAAATTAATCTTACAAAAATAATTGGTCTGATAGCTTGTTTAATAGGTGTTTTTACAATTATAATAAAAGGTAATTTGGATTTATTGTTAAGTTTGCAATTTACTATTGGTGATCTATGGATGTTGGCTGCAGCAGTTGGGTGGGCTTTATATTCTATATATTTATTTTATTGGAACTCTAAATTAAAAATTTTTGACAGATTTACTTTAATTTCATTTTTTGGGGCATTAAGTTTACTACCTTTTTATATTGGGGAAGAGATACTTTATAAACAAACTGTTTTTGTAGCTGAATTTTATTTATGGGTAATTTTTGCAGCTATTTCACCAGGTATAATAGCTTTTACACTCTATACTTTAGCCCAAAAAAAATTAGGTGCATCTTTAACGGGATTCACACTTTATATTTTTACAGTTTACGGAGCAATTTATGGATATTTTTTATTTGATGAAAAATTTGAGAATTATCATTTTGTAGGAACAATTTTAGTATTTATTGGAGTATACTTAGCGAAGAAAAATAATGTTAAAAAAGTTTAGGAATATTTTGTTATTATTTTTTCAAATAACTATTTTAGTTTACATTTTAATTTTAATTTTTTTATATTTTTATCAAAGAAATTTAATGTATCACCCGAATGAGAATAATTACTCTAATGATCCAATATCAGTTAATATTGAAAAGGTAAAAATTAAAACTGATGATAAAATTGAATTATTAGGCTGGTATCATAAAAAAGATTTAAAAAAATATAAGACTATTCTTTTTTTTCATGGGAACGCTGGATCTTTAGAAAATAGAATTCACAAATTGAATCATTTTAAAGAAATGAACATAAATTTTTTAATAATTGCTTGGAGAGGCTTTAGTGGAAATAAAGGAAATCCAACGGAGAAAGGTCTTTATGAAGACGGAAAAAGTGCAATAAATTGGCTGATTGATAAAGGTATTAAAGAGGAAAATATTGTTATTTATGGTGAGTCATTAGGAACTGGGGTAGCAACACACTTATCACAAAATAAAAATTTTGCAGGTATCATACTTGAAACTCCTTTCACATCTATGGTAGATGCTGCAAAAAATTTTTATCCCTACATACCTGTTGGCTTATTATTAAAAGATAAATTTGATAATAAAAATAAAATAAAAAATATTTATGTTCCAGTTTTAATTATGCATGGTGAGGCTGATCAAATAGTTCCTTATTCTATGGGAAAAAAAATTTATGAAATTGCAAATGAACCAAAATTTTCTTATTTTACAAAACATGATAATCACATGATGGAATATGATGAAAATCTTTTAAAAGCTCTCAATTCTTTCTTAAAAAGTTTAAATTAAACATTAGTTAATTTGAGTAAAAGCATCAGCAAATTTAACTGCATCAAATAATTGTAAATCATAGACTTTTTCACCTAATCCTAACGCGATAATTGGAAGTTTGTATTTTTTTGCTAAAGCTAAAAGTATACCGCCTTTTGCTGTTCCATCTAATTTGGTCATTATTATTCCTGTTATAGGAATGATTTTATTAAATTCCTCAACTTGTTTGATGACATTTTGCCCTGAAGTAGCATCTAAAACTAAAATTACATCATGTGGTGCTTTAGGGTCAATTTTTTTTGCTACATTAGCAATCTTTTTATACTCCTCCATCAAATTTTTTTTATTTTGAAGTCTTCCAGCAGTATCAATTAAAACTTGATTAAAATTATTTTTAATTGCTTGATCAATTGCTTTATAAGCAACGGATGCTGGGTCAGAACCTTGAGATGATTTAATTATTTGAGCATCTACTTTGTTGGCCCAATTTTCTAACTGTTCAATCGCTGCAGCTCGGAAAGTATCTGAAGCTGCAAACATAACTTTATTTCCCTTATCTTTTAAAATTTTTCCAATCTTTCCTATAGTAGTTGTTTTACCCACACCGTTTACCCCTGAGATTAGAGTTGTATTAAGTTTTTCTTTTTTTTCAAAGAAAGTATTATTTTCTAAGGGCTTCATTAAAGACACAATATAATCTTTTAAGATATTATTGATCTCTAAAGATAAATCTTTATTTGGGTCTATCTTTTTATTTGAAATGATTTCTTTTATTTCAGATGCGGCCTCTACCCCAACATCTGATTGAATGAGAAATTCTTCTAGTTTATTTAAGTTGTCATCATTTATTTCTTTTTTTATAATTATTTCTTTTAGACCAGATTTAAGTGCTGAGGCACTTTTTTTAAATCCAGACTTAAATTTATCAAAAATTCCCATTACAAATTTATTTTAATCTCTTTTATGTCTGAAACAGGACCTTTCATATGGATTGAATTTTTTTCATCAATCGAAATTGTTAATTTTCCATTTTCAAACTCTATATCCGTGTTGTCATTACAGAGATTATTTGATTTAGCTGCAAAGGCAGTTGCACATGCAGCAGTTCCGCATGCTTTTGTTAAACCAGCCCCTCTTTCCCACACTTTCACTTTAATTAGATCTTTATTTTTTACTTGTGCAATTGTCACATTACATTTGTGAGGAAAAAATTTATGATTCTCAATATCTGGACCAAGTTTTTTGATATCAAAATCATTAATTTCATTTACGAAAAAAATGATATGTGGGTTCCCGACGTTTATTGCTGTACCGCCTGAGTGTTCTTTATTATTTTTATCAAGAATTTTGATATTTAAATTTTTTGTGTTTAGTTTTTTTGATAAAGGTATTTCATTCCACTCAGTTTTGGCTACGCCGATTTCAGTAGTAACAATATTATTCCCTAAGATTTCAGATTTTAAAATTCCTGATAATGTTCTTAAAACAATATTTTTATTATTTATTTCTTTTGAAATTAAATCTGCAACGCATCTTGTTCCATTTCCACATGCTCCAGACTCACCACCATCAGAATTAAAAAACCTCAAGTAAGCATCTGTGGATTTATCAGTTTCAATAATTATTAGTTGATCACATCCGATAAAATTTCTGTCGCAAATTTTAATTATTTGATCTTTAGTAAGTTTCGTAATTTTTTGTCTATTATCAATAATTACAAAATCATTACCTAATCCATCCATTTTAAACGCTTTAATGTCCATATATAGTTATTTAACTTATTTATTGACTTTTTGAACCTCTATTATAACTTGTGGCAGTTTCCGCAAAAACGTTAAATTTGCGGTGTCTTTGGAAACAAAGAGATCGACACTAGTCAGCGAGGGTTCGCCCACTAGTGCGTTTACTGCTGTGTGTAATAATTATGTTTGAAAATTTGACAAATAAATTTGAGGAAGTTTTTTCCTCACTTAAAAAAGCACCATCACTTGATGAAAATCAAGTTGATGAGGGATTGAGAGGTATAAGGCAAGCTTTATTAGAGGCAGATGTGTCTCTTAATGTAGCAAAAGATTTTATTGAAAAAGTTAAACCAAAAGCTCTAGGTCAAGAAATAATTAGATCAACATCTCCTGGTGATATGGTAGTTAAAATTGTTTATGATGAATTAGTCAACCTACTTGGAGGAAAAAATAATGATGTAAATCTTAACGCAGTACCACCAGTACCGATGATGTTAGTTGGATTACAAGGTTCTGGTAAAACTACCACAACTGCAAAATTGGCAAGATATTTAGAAAATACAAAAAAAAAGAAAGTAATGATGGTTAGTTTAGATATCTATAGACCAGCTGCCCAAGAGCAATTAAGATCTTTAGGTGAACAAAACAACATTCTTACTCTTCCAATTATAGAAGGACAGCAACCTGCTGATATTTGTCAAAGAGCAATAAGTGCTGCTAATTTAAACGGAGCTGAAATCATACTGTTTGATACTGCTGGCAGAACTCAAATTGACTTGCAGATGATGAGTGAAATTAAACAAATTGAAAACACTATAAAACCTACAGAAACTTTCCTAGTTGCTGATTCCTTAACTGGACAAGTTGCAGCATCAGTTGCAAAAGAATTTAAAAATACGGTTAATCTTTCAGGAATTATTTTAACAAGAGCAGATGGTGATGCAAGAGGCGGAGCAGCTGTTAGTATGAAATTTGTTTCTCAGGTTCCAATTAAATTTTTAGGTATTGGTGAAAAAATTGAAAATCTTGAAGTATTTCATCCAGATAGAATTGCTAATAGAATTCTTGGAATGGGAGATATTGTATCTCTTGTTGAAAAAGCAGCGCAAGATTTAGGTGAGGAAAATATAAAAAAAACAGAAGAAAATTTAAAAAAGGGAAAGTTCTCGATGCAAGATTATTTGACTCAACTAAGACAAATGAAAAAAATGGGTGGTATCGAGGGTATTATGTCCTTCATGCCTGGTGTTTCAAAAGTAAAATCACAAATGGATGCGGCTGGAATTGATGAGAGTGTTATCACTAAAAACGAAGCTATAATTTTATCGATGACAAAAAAAGAAAGAGAGAACCCAAAAATAATTGATGGTTCAAGAAAAAAAAGAATTGCTAATGGTTCTGGAACTGATCCAGCCACTATCAATAAATTGTTGAAACAATTTAAAATGATGTCTGAAATGATGAAAAAGATGTCAAAAGGAAATCTGAAGGGTATGTCTGATAAAGGAATACCTCCAGAATTATTTAATTAATTAAAATAAAAAAAAGGAGAGTAAATGTTAAAACTTAGATTATCAAGAGGTGGTACAAAGAAGAGACCTGTTTATAAGGTTGTAGTTGCAGACAGTCGTTTTGCAAGAGATGGAAGATTTATTGAGAAAGTAGGTTTTTTCAATCCATTACTGCCAAAAGAAAAAAAGGAAAGAATTGGATTAGAAGCTGAAAGAATTAAATACTGGTTGGGTCAAGGTGCACAACCTACAACAAGAGTGGCTAGGATTTTAGGTGAAAATGAATTGATGCCTATGCCTGCTAATGGCAATAATCCTCAAAAAGCAGTTCCTAAAAAAGATAGAAAAAAAGAAGGTGCTGAAGAAGCTAAAAAGGAAGAAGCTCCTAAAGCAGAAGCTAAAAAGGAAGAAGCTCCTAAAGCAGAAGCTCCTAAAGCAGAAGCAGCTCCTAAGGAGGAAAAAAAATAGTTTAAATTTTACATATGTTACAAGCTCAATTATTTACACTTTATCCAGAAGTTTTTCCGGGTCCTTTAAGCAAAGGTCTGTACGGTAAAGCATTAACTAAAAATTTGTGGAGCCTAAATGTGATAAATATTAGAGATGCTGCGAAAGATAAACATAAGACGGTAGATGATACTCCTTATGGTGGCGGTTCCGGAATGTTACTCAAGCCTGATGTGTTGGCAAACTCTATTGATCAAAATGTTAAGAATGGAGAAAGGATTTTTTATCTCTCACCAAAGGGAAAAAAATTTGATCAAACGCTTGCTCAAGATTTATCAAAGGAAAAATCATTTTCTTTGATTTGTGGACATTTTGAAGGAGTTGATGAAAGAATCTTATCTACAAGAAATATCGAAGAAATAAGTATAGGGGATTACGTGTTATCAGGTGGAGAAACAGCAGCTCTTGTAGTTCTCGATAGTGTTTTGAGACTTTTGCCAGGTGTTTTAGGAAATGATAAATCAGCTTCTGATGAAACTTTTGAAAATGGTCTTTTAGAGTATCCTCAATACACAAAACCACAGATTTGGGAGGAAAAATCGGTTCCAGATGTCTTATTATCGGGAGATCATAGTAAAATTAAAGACTGGCGTTTATCTCAATCTGAGGCTATAACACGCGACCGAAGACCAGATTTATGGCAAAAATATAAGAAAGATTAAATTGCTAAATATTAAAATGAAAACAATAGAAGAAATAAACCAACACAACGTTAAAAAAATTCTTTCTGAGAAGAAATTACCAGAGTTTTTTCCGGGCGATGTAGTAAAAGTTGGTGTGAGAATTACTGAGGGGAAAAAAGAAAGAATTCAATATTTTGAAGGTGTTTGTATCGCAAAAAAAAATAGAAACTTAAATTCCTCATTTACTGTTAGAAAAATTTCTTTTGGAGAAGGTGTTGAGAGAACATTTCCATTATTTGGAACCGTAATAGATTCAATAAAAGTTATTCGTTCAGGAAAAGTTAGAAGAGCAAAATTATATTATTTGAGAGATAGAACTGGTAAATCAGCTAGAATTGCAGAAAAAATAAGAAAGAAGATTGGTATCGATATTGATGTTAAACCAGAGACAGTAACTGAAGAAAATTTAGCACCAGTTACTCTAGCAACAGGTAATAAAAAAGAGGAAGTTTCTAAAGTAGAAGTTGCAACAGCGGCAGAAACTAAAAAAGAAGAAACTCCAAAAGCAAATAAGGAAGAAGCTGAAAAGAAAAAAGAAAGCTCACCAGAAAAAAAATAATTTTTTTTTCAATGCCTCAAACATTATACGACAAAATTTGGAATGATCACCTAGTTGATCAGCAATCAGATGGGACAGCTTTACTTTTTGTAGATAGACATCTTGTTCATGAAGTTACTAGCCCTCAAGCATTTGAAGGTTTGAGAAATTCTAATCGAAAGGTAAGACATCCAAAACTGACTTTGGCAGTAGCAGACCATAATGTCCCAACAACGGACAGAACAAATGGAATTGCAGATCAGGAGTCTAAAATTCAAGTTGATACCTTAGAAAATAATTGTAAGGAATTTGGAATTCAACTTTTTGGAATGGATGACAAGAGGCAAGGTATTGTTCATATTATTGGTCCTGAACAAGGATTCACACAACCAGGTACTGTAATTGTTTGTGGAGATAGTCATACAGCTACTCATGGTGCGTTTGGAGCTTTAGCATTTGGAATAGGTACATCGGAAGTAGAACACGTTTTAGCAACACAAACATTAGTCCAAAAAAAAGCAAAAAATTTTAGAATTAATGTAAATGGAAAACTTCCATTGGGAGTAACATCTAAAGATGTAATTTTACAGATAATTGGAAAAATTGGTACAGCTGGTGGCACAGGGTGTGTTGTGGAATATGCTGGAGATTTAATTAGATCTCTAAGTGTTGAACAACGAATGACAATTTGTAATATGACTATTGAGGGTGGAGCAAGAGCAGGTTTAATTGCACCAGATGAAAAAATTTTCAAATATTTAAAGGAAAAACCAATGTCACCAAAAGGTGAAAATTGGGATAAAGCTTTAGAATATTGGAAAAAGTTAGAGTCAGATGACGGCGCAAACTTTGATAAAGAGATAAGTTTAAAAGCTGACGAAATTTTACCCATGATAACATGGGGAACATCACCCCAGGATGTAATTACGATTGATGGTAAAATCCCAAATCCAAATACTGAAAAAGATGAGGATAAAAAGAATTCGTTGGAAAGAGCTTTAAAATATATGGGCTTAAAACCTGATATGGCTGCTAAAGATATAAAAATAGATAAAGTTTTTATTGGCAGTTGTACTAATGGAAGAATTGAGGATTTAAGGGAAGCAGCAAAAATTTTAAAAGATAAAAAAATTGCTTCACACGTACATGCAATGGTAGTCCCAGGATCTGGTCTAGTTAAAGAACAAGCGGAACAAGAAGGTTTAGATAAGATCTTTGTTAGTTCAGGTTTTGAGTGGAGAGAACCAGGATGCTCAATGTGTTTAGCGATGAATGCAGATAAATTAAAACCAGAGGAAAGATGTGCGTCAACATCTAATCGGAATTTTGAAGGAAGACAAGGTAGAGGTGGTAGAACCCATCTAGTAAGCCCTGGAATGGCAGCTGCTGCTGCGATTTCAGGAAATTTAGATGATGTAAGAAAGTATCAAAATTAATGCAAAAATTTACAACATTAAAAAGTATTCCCGCATATTTACCAATAGTAAATATTGATACAGACATGATCATTCCAAAACAATTTTTAAAAACAATTAAAAGAACAGGTTTGGGTAAAAATTTATTTTATGAAATGAGGTATGATGAAAAAGGAAATGTTATTAATGATTTCATTTTAAATCGAAATCCATTTAATAATTCAAAGATATTAATAGCAGGAAAGAATTTTGGTTGTGGATCATCTAGAGAACATGCTCCATGGGCATTATTGGACTTTGGTATTACATGTGTAATTAGTTCAAGTTTTGCTGATATATTTTTTAGCAATTGTTTTAAAAATGGAATTTTACCAATTGTTCTTAATGAGGAAAAAATTAAAGAATTGTCTGAATATGCAAATAGAAAAGAAGAAATTTCAATTGACTTGAGTGAAGAAAAAATACTTTATGGAAATAATGAGATTACATTTAAAGTTGACTCGTTTAAGAAAAAGTGTCTTCTAGAAGGTTTAGATGATATCGCGTTATCTTTAAAAAAATCTGAAAAAATTGAAAGTTTTGAAAAAAATTTAAAAAATCAAAAACCTTGGATTATCAATGATTAAAGTAAAAAAAAGAAAAATATTATTGCTACCTGGAGATGGAATAGGACCAGAGGTAATTGGTGAGGTTAAAAAAATAATAAATTGGTTTAATGACAAAAAATCTTTAGATTTTGAAACAGATGAAGATTTAGCTGGCGGTTGTTCTTATGATAAGCATGGAACTCCAATTACTGATGAAGTTTTCTATAAAGCATTAGAGAGTGCAGTCGTTATGCTAGGTGCAGTCGGTGGGCCTAAATGGGATAATGTTGAGTTTTCAAAAAAACCCGAGAGAGCACTTTTAAAGTTAAGAAAAGAGCTAAAACTTTTTGCAAATTTAAGACCTGCTATATGTTTCAAACAGTTAGTTGATGCATCAACACTTAAACCAGAAATCGTATCTGGTTTGGATATAATGATTGTAAGAGAATTAACAGGAGGAATATATTTTGGAGAACCAAGGGGAATTAAACCTATTGAAAACGGCGAAAGAAAAGGAATTAATACCCACACTTATACAAGTAGTGAAATAATTAGAGTAGCAAGAATTGCTTTTGATTTAGCAAAAAAAAGATCTAATAAAGTTACCTCATGTGAAAAATCAAATGTGATGGAAGCGGGTCAACTTTGGAAAGAAGAAGTACAAGCGCTTCATGATAAAGAATTTAAAGATGTAGAATTAAGTCACATGTTAGCTGATAACTGTGCAATGCAATTACTCAGAAACCCAAAACAATTCGATGTGATTGTAACAGATAACTTATTTGGAGATATGTTATCTGATCAAGCGTCTATGTTGACGGGCTCATTAGGTCTTTTACCCTCTGCATCATTGGGGGCTAAAAATAAAGATGGTGAGATGCGAGCAATGTATGAACCCATTCATGGGTCTGCTCCAGATATTGCTGGGAAAGGTATCGCAAACCCTATTGCAACAATATTAAGTTTTGCTATGGCATTGAGATACTCATTAGATTTAGATAAAGAAGCTGAAATGCTAGAAAAAGCAGTGCAAGACGTACTAAATGATGGATTCAGAACAAAAGACATTTTATCAAATGGAACAAAGGAAGTATCTACATCTCAAATGGGTGATGCGATAATTTCAAAATTGCAATAATCAATTAATTATTTTAAACTAATTTTATGCCAACCTATACAGCGCCAGTAGAAGATATGATGTTTCTTTTTGAAAAATTGAGAAACAATAAGAATTATAATGAATTAGAAAAATATAAAGATGTAAGCTCAGACCTTGTAAAAGATATCTTGCAAGAGGCAGCAAAGATAAATCAAAATCTTATTTTGCCGCTTGCAAAAGCTGGAGACGAAAATCCGGCAGTTTTAGAAAATGGAGTTGTGCGAACTCCTCCTGGATATAAAGAGGCTTATAAAAAATATATAGAGGATGGATGGACATCTTTATCTTGTGATCCAAAGTATGGAGGACAAGGTATGCCAAAAACTGTAAGTGCATTTTTTGATGAAATGTTATCCTCAGCCAGTCTTTCATTTAAACTTTATAGTGAACTGAGTATCGGTGCTTATAATTGTATAAATCACCATGCCACAGATGATATAAAGAATAAATATTTACCAAAAATAGTTGAGGGAAAATGGAGTGGTACAATGTGCTTAACTGAACCGGTTTGTGGTACTGATTTAGGTTTACTTAAAACAAAAGCAAAAAAACAATCTGACGGAACTTATAAATTAACTGGACAAAAAATCTTTATTACCTCTGGGGATCACGATCTTACTGAAAATATTATTCATTTAGTTTTAGCAAGAGCCGATGACTCTCCTGCTGGAACAAAAGGAATAAGTTTATTTTTAGTACCTAAATTTATTGTAAAAGATGATGGAACTATAGGACCTAGAAATGGGATATCAACAGGATCTATAGAAACCAAGATGGGTATAAAAGGATCGGCTACTTGCGTTTTAAATTTTGATGAAGCATCTGGATATATGATTGGAGCTAAAGAAAAAGGCTTAAGTGCTATGTTTACGATGATGAATCTTGAAAGAATAGTTGTTGGTATTCAAGGTTTAGGCATTTCAGAAATTGCTTATCAAAATTCTTTGTCTTACGCAAAAGAGAGAAAACAAGGAAAAACAAATAATTCAAAATCAAGAAACGGAGCTGATTTTATTATTGAGCATGCGGATATTAGAAGAACATTATTAAATATGAAATCAATTATTGAGGGTGAAAGAGCTTTATGTTTTTGGCTATCTCAGCAGACTGAAGTTAGTTTATATCACTCAGATGAAAAAGTTCGGCAAGAAGCATCCGATTATGTATCTTTGATGACACCTGTCGTTAAATCATTATTTACCGATCTAGCAATGGAAATAACAAGTGATGCAATGCAAATTCATGGAGGCTATGGATATACAAAGGATCAAGGAATTGAACAGTTATATAGAGATAATAGAATTACACCTATATATGAAGGAACCAATTCAGTACAAGCAGCTGATCTAGTTTTTAGAAAATTATCAAATAAAAATGGGAGTATAATAAATAAATTTTTGGACCAGGTAAAATCTGAGTGTAATTCCAGTAATGATAAAATAAAACCATTTGTATCAGAATTTAATAATCATCTAAGTATATTAAAAAAATTTAGTGATTGGATGATGGATAGGGCAAAAACAAACAAAGATGATGTAAGTGCAGCAGCAAATGACTATTTAAGAACCTTAGGCTATGTCTCTATTGCATATGCATGGATCAAAGTTTTAGAAGTAAGTTTCAAAGATTATAATGAAAATAAAAATTTTTATGATGATAAAATAGCTACCGCTAGATTTTACTTTGATAAAGTACTCCCAAGAGCAGAACAACATTTTAAGACAGCTATTTCTGGTAGTTCTAATTTAATGAATTTCAAATTTAATTAAAATGAGTCATTACGATACTAATTTGGATAAGAACAATGCAAATTATGTTCCATTAACTCCTTTAACTTTTCTAAAAAGAGCTAAAGAAATTTATCCTAATTATGAAGCGGTTATTTATGAGGATCGTAAATATACTTGGGATCAGATTTATAAAAGGACAGTTAAATTTGCTAGTGCGCTTAATAAAATTGGTGTTAGAAAAGGTGACACAGTTTCCTTTTTAGCTTTTAATACACCGGAAATTTTTGAAGGTCATTATTCTGTGCCAATGACAGGTGCAGTGTTAAACACTATCAATATAAGATTAGATGCTAAAACAATCGCTTATATTTTAGATCACAGTGAAGCAAAAGTATTAGTTGTTGATAGACAACTTCATATAGAAGTAAAAAAAGCTTTAAACTCTTTAAAAAAAAAAATTATAATAATTGATATTAACGATAAATTTGCGGATCAATCTAAATGTGAAAAAATTGGTGAACTAGAGTATGAAAGTTTTTTAAATACTGGTGATGAAAATTATAATTGGAAAATGCCAGAAGATGAATGGCAAGCAATATCTTTAAGTTACACATCTGGTACCACAGGAAATCCAAAAGGTGTTGTTTATCATCATAGAGGGTCATACCTAATGTCTACTGGAAGTGCAGTCGCCTGGAATATGCCAAATAGATTAAATTTTTTAACCATTGTTCCAATGTTTCATTGCAATGGTTGGGGCTACCCTTGGACTATACCTATGTTAAATGGAAGGACTATATGTCTAAGAAATATTGATATTAAAAAAATATTTGAATTAATTGATAAATATGATGTAACTCATTTTGGTGGAGCACCAATAGTACTAAATATGATTACTGGTGCACCAGAGACTGATAGAAAAGAATTAAAACAAAAAGTTTATGTGCTTACTGCTGGGGCACCACCTCCAAGTATTATATTTAAAAAAATGAATGAGTTAGGTTTTGAAGTGATGCATGTTTATGGATTAACAGAAACTTATGGACATGTTACTCAATGTGCTTGGAATGATGCTTGGAATGAATTCGATGAAGAAAAACAGAATGAGATTAAAGCAAGACAAGGAGTGAGGTATCCAAATACTGAGAGGATAGCAGTTATGAACCCAGAAACAATGACCGAAGTACCAAAAGATGGAAAAACAATCGGAGAGATTATGATCAAAGGCAATATTGTAATGAAAGGATATTTTAAAGATAAAGATGCAACATCCAAAGCTATGGATGGAGGTTGGTTTCATTCTGGAGATTTAGCCGTAATGCATCCTGATGGATATGTTAAAATTCAAGACAGATCTAAAGATATTATAATTTCAGGAGGTGAAAATATATCTTCGATTGAAATAGAGAATACTTTATCAAAACATCCTTCAGTATCTATCGCAGCGGTAGTAGCTAAACCAGATGAAAAATGGGGTGAAGTGCCTTGTGCTTTTATCGAAATGGTTAAAGATAAACCTGTAACAGAAAAAGAATTGATAAGTTTTTGCAAAGAAACTCTCGCTGGGTTCAAAGTACCAAAACAAGTAGTTTTTTGTGATTTACCAAAAACTTCAACTGGTAAAATTCAAAAGTTTGAGCTTAGAAAAAAATTTTAGGTAAATAATTGATATTCCAAATAGAAAATAAAAATATTCATGCATCTGATGCAGGCCAAGGGATAGACAATCAAAAAGAAACTATTGTATTTTTACACGGCAGCGGACTTTCACACATAGTTTGGTCTCTTACAGAACAATTTTTTTCGAACAAAAATTTTAATGTATTATCAGTTGATTTACCTGGACATGGAAATTCAGATGGTCCTTGCTTAGATAGCATTGAAAAAATTGCCGATTGGTTGGAAACAGTATTTAAAAAATTAAATATAAATAACCTTATTTTGATCGGTCATTCTCAAGGTTGCTTAGAGATACTTGAGTATGCTTTTAAATACAAAGAAAGATTAAAGAAATTAGTTTTTGTTGGAGGATCGAATAAGATGCCTGTTCACCCTGATCTATTAAACTTAGCACAAAATGGAGATTCTGATGCTGTCAAATTAATGATGAAATGGGGTTATGAAGGTTCAAAAAAATTTATAGGGGGAAACCCAGTAGAAAAAATAATTCAGTCACCAAGAGACATAAGCCAAATATTAGCAGTCGATTTAAATGCATGTAATAATTATTCTAATGGCTATGAGGCTGCAAAAACAATAAACTTACCAACATTATTAATTTTTGGAGAATTAGATAAAATGGTTAATTTAGAAGTAGGAAAAAAATTTTCAAATTTAATAGAAAATTCTAAGACATATATAATTAATGGGTGTGGACATATGATTATGATTGAAAAAGCTTTCGAAATGCGAGAAAAGATCTTGAAATTTTTAAACTCATGAATCATTATTCAATCGCAAAATCAAGAAGGATCAGAAGTACTCCTTATACCTCAAGAATAGAAAAGCAAGGCGTTACAGCATATACGGTTTATAATCACATGTTGTTGCCAGCTGCATTTGGATCTATAGAGGACTCATGCAATCATCTAAAAAAAGATGTTCAAGTTTGGGATGTAGCAGCTGAAAGGCAAGTAGAAATTTCTGGTAAAGATGCAGCAAAGCTTGTTCAGCTGATGACTTGTAGAGATTTATCAAACTCAAAAATAGGAAGATGTTATTATTGTCCAATCATTGATGATAATGGAAATTTAGTAAACGATCCTGTAATTTTAAAATTAGCTGAAGACAGATGGTGGATTTCTATTGCTGACTCAGATGTTATATTTTTTGCAAAAGGTCTTGCATCCGGAAACAACTTTAAAGTTAAAATTTTTGAACCTAATGTTGATATAATTGCAATACAAGGACCAAAATCATTTGGTTTAATGGAAAAAGTTTTTGGAAAAAAAATAACTGAATTAAAATTTTTTGGTTTTGATTATTTTGATTTTAAAAATGTAAAGCACTTAATTGCTAGATCTGGATGGTCAAAACAAGGAGGATTTGAAATATATGTGGAAAATACTCAATCTGGTTTGGATCTTTATGATTATTTCTTTGAAATAGGAAAAGAATTTAATTTAAAGCCTGGGTGTCCAAATCTTATTGAAAGAATTGAAAGTGGTCTTTTATCTTACGGAAATGACTTTGATAATAATGACAATCCTTTTGAATGTGGTTTCGATAAATATGTAAATTTAGATTCTGATGTATCTTTTTTAGGTAAGGAAAAATTAAAGAAAATTAGAAAAGATGGAATAAAAAGAAAATTAATGGGAGTTCATATAGAAATTGATAAAATCAACTTAACCAAATCTCTGAATATTAAAGATAATAAAGGAAATTTTATTGGTGATTTAAGATCAGCTTGTTATTCGCCACATTTTAAAAAAGTTATAGGAATAGCAATGATAAATGAGCCTTATTGCAAAGCATCTGCAACTGGATTGCTGGAAATTGAAGGAAATTCTTTAGCTGTAAAAGTTTGCGATTTACCCTTCATCTAGTATAAACCCTACATCATGAATATTGCAATAGTAGGAGCAACAGGAAATGTTGGCAGAAAGACTTTAGAAGTTCTTGAAAAAAAAGAACTATTTATTGATAATCTGTACTTAGTTGCTTCATCAAAAAGTGCTGGAAAAAAAATTAGCTTCAAGGATAAAGAACATGAGGTTTTTGATTTAGAAAATTTTGATTTTTCTAAAGTAAAAATTGCTTTCTTTGCTGCTGGAGGAAAAATTTCAGAAAAATTTGCAGAGAAAGCCGCAAAGTATTGTATAGTTATTGATAACTCAAGCTTCTATAGGATGGATCCGGATGTCCCCTTGATTGTGCCACAGGTAAATTCTGATGATTTGAAGAATAATAAAAAAAATATTATTGCTAATCCAAATTGTTCAACAGCACAATTAGTGATTGCTTTAAAACCTTTGCACGACCTTTTTGTAATTAAAAGAATAGTAGTTTCAACATACCAATCAGTTTCAGGAGGCGGTAAAGCACCAATGGATGAATTGATAGAACAAACTAAATTAGTTTTAGATGGAAAAGAAGTGAAATCTAAAAATTTTACAAAACAGATAGCTTTTAATGCTATCCCTCATATAGATGTATTTTCAGACGATGGTTATACAAAAGAAGAATTAAAAATGACTAATGAAACAAAAAAAATTTTAGATAGTAAAATCGATTTAACAGCAACATGTGTAAGGTTACCTATTTCAGTCTCACACTCAGAAGCAGTGAATTTACAATTTGAAAAGCCATTTTCTCTTCAAAAAGTTAGAGAAGCGCTAAATAATTTTGATGGCTGCAAAGTATTTGATGAAAGAGTTGACGGTGGATACACAACTCCACTAGAAGCAGAAGGAAAATATGAGACATTTATATCAAGAATTCGAGAGGATAAGACAATTGAGAATGGATTAAATTTATGGATTGTTTCAGATAATCTTTTAAGAGGCGCGGCTTTGAATGCAGTGGAAATTGCCGAGACATTGATTAATAATAATTTCTATGGAAAATAAAACACCACTGTCTCCTCATATTCAAATATATAAATGGCACATTTCATCTTTAGTATCTATATCTCATAGAATTACGGGAATTATAAACATAATCGCAATTACATTTATTTGTTTATTAGCTTCATTACTTGTTTTTGGTGAAAGCAATTATAAATTCATAAATTTATTTTTAAGTTCATTAATAGGTAAATTTTTGATTCTTGGGCTTACATGGTCTTTCTCTTTTCAAATTTTAAGTGAAATAAGACATTTAGTTATGGATTTGGGTTATGGATTTGAACTTAGAACGACAAAAATAACGGGGTTAATTGTAATATTTGGATCAATAATTTTAACAGTAGTTTTTTATTTAATGGGAAAAAATTTTTTTTGAAATGATTAATGCAACTAAAAAATGGATTTTTCTAAAAGTTAGCGGGGCAACATTAGTTCCATTAATGATATGGTTTATTTTAAATTTTATTACAATCTATAATCAAGCCTACTTTGTAGTTATAAATTTCTTTACAAGCCCATTATCAAAGTTTTTATTTAGTTTATTCATTATTAATGCTTATTTTTTTTCAGCACTAAGTATTAGCGAGGTTTTTGAGGATTATATTAAAAATGATCAAATCAAAAATGTCGCAAACAGACTTTTGTATGCATCGGCAGTGGTAATTCCACTAATTACAATTATATTAATATCCAGGTTATGAATTCTTATAAAATTATAGATCATGAATATGATGTGGTAGTCTTAGGTGCTGGTGGTTCAGGTTTAAGAGCTGCGGTTGGATTGAGCGAGGCAGGACTAAAGACAGCATGTATTTCAAAAGTTTTTCCTACTAGGAGTCACACTTCTGCTGCACAGGGAGGTATTTCAGCTGCCCTTGGTAATATGGGTGAGGATGATTGGCGTTGGCACATGTATGATACAGTAAAAGGTGCAGATTGGTTAGGAGATCAAGATAGTATTGAATATCTTTGTAAAGAAGCACCTAAAGCAGTTATCGAATTAGAGAAATATGGAGTGCCCTTTAGTAGAACAGAGGATGGAAAAATTTATCAAAGACCATTTGGTGGTATGACTAAAAATTATGGTAATGGAATTGTGCAAAGAACTTGTGCTGCTGCTGATAGAACGGGTCATGCAATTTTACATACTTTGTATGGACAAGCGCTAAAACATAAAACGGAATTTTTTATTGAATATTTTGCTTTAGATTTATTAATGAAAGATGGATCTTGCAAGGGACTGATCGCTTGGAATTTAAATGATGGAACCATTCATAGATTTAGAGCTCACACCGTAATTATTGCTACAGGTGGATATGGTAAAGTTTATTATTCAGCAACATCTGCTCATACTTGTACTGGAGATGGTAACGCAATGGTTTTAAGAGCAGGATTACCTTTACAAGACATGGAATTTGTTCAATTTCATCCGACAGGGATTTATGGACATGGAACATTAATAACAGAGGGCGCTAGAGGTGAAGGAGGATATCTTACAAATTCAAAAGGTGAGAGATTTATGGAAAGATATGCACCCAAGGCTAAAGATTTAGCATCAAGGGATGTTGTCAGTAGATCAATGTCGATAGAAATCAACGAGGGAAGAGGTGTTGGAAAGGATCAAGATCACGTTCACTTAAATCTAAGTCACTTAGATAAAGATATAATTGAGAGTAGATTACCAGGCATAACTGATGCTGCAAGGTTATTTGCGAATGTAGATGTTACTAAAGAACCGATTCCAGTAGTACCAACTGTTCATTATAACATGGGTGGAATTCCAACTAATTACAAAGCTGAAGTTTTAACAGTAAATGGTTCAGAAAAAACTGTACCAGGATTGATGGCAATTGGAGAGGCAGCGTGTGTTTCAGTTCATGGTGCAAACAGACTTGGTTCAAACTCATTAATAGATCTAGTTGTTTTTGGAAGAGCAGCAGCCAAAAGAGCTGCAGAGCTTATTAAACCAGGAACTCCACATGAGAAAATAAGTGAAACAGAAACCCAGAAATGTTTAGATCGTTTTGATAAAATTAGAAATTCTAATGGAGAGGTTGGAACTGCAGAATTAAGGCTTTCAATGCAAAAAACAATGCAATCTAAATGTGCAGTTTTTAGAACTGAAAAAAATCTTAAAGAAGGTGTTGATGAGATTAAAAAAACTTATGATGGTTTAGATAATTTGTCTGTAAAAGATAAATCGTTAATATTCAATACTGATTTAGTAGAAACTTTAGAATTTGATAATTTAATAAGACAAGCTGTTGTTACTGTTGACTCTGCATATAATAGAAAAGAAAGTCGTGGAGCACATGCAAGAGAAGATTTTCCTAAGAGAGATGATGAAAAATATATGCAGCATACACTTGCTTGGTGTGATGGTAAGAACACGAAAATAAGCTATAGAGAAGTTCATAAATCTACTTTAACCAATGAAGTTCAATATTTTCCACCTCAGGAAAGAGTTTATTAATGGCTCAAATTAATTTACCTGAAAATTCTAAAGTAAAAAAAGGTAAATATTTTAAAGATCAAACTGGCTCAAAAAATTTAAGGAAAGTAAACATATACAGATGGGACCCCTCTTCTGGAGAAAATCCTAGAATTGATACATATGAAGTTGATATGAATAATTGTCCATCTAAAGTATTAGATATTTTAAATAAGATTAAAAATGAAATAGATCCTACAATAGCATATAGAAGATCATGTGCACATGGAGTTTGTGGTTCTTGTGCAATGAATATGAATGGTAAAAATGGTTTAGCTTGTACCACACCACATGCTGAAATAGATGGTGATATTGATATTTATCCATTACCTCATTTAAAAGTAAAAAAAGATTTAATTGGTGATTTAGATGGTTTGTACAAACAATATCAATCAATTGAACCTTGGTTAAAATCAAACTCTAAATCAGAAACTAAAGAAATAATTCAATCAAAAGAAGATAGAGCAAAATTAGATGGTGCATACGAATGTATTATGTGTGCCTGCTGCTCAACATCATGCCCTAGCTATTGGTGGAATGGAGATAAATATTTAGGTCCAGCAGTTTTACTTCAAGCGTACAGATGGATTATAGATAGCAGAGATGAAGAAAGGCAAACAAGATTAAAAAAGGTTGCAGATGAACTAAAGTTGTATCGTTGTCATACAATTCTTAACTGTACAAGTGCATGTCCAAAAGGTTTAAATCCTGCAAAAGCTATAGCTGAAATAAAAAAAATGTTAGCAACGGCTAATATATAAACAATAGACTAATAAGAATTTTTACTCTAAAAGATCGTATTCATGAAATTAATTGAACATTTTGTAGGTGGAAAAATAATTCCTGGAACTTCTGATAAAAAAGGTAAAGTATTTAATCCGGCAACTGGAGAGCAGGAAAAAGAAGTAAGATTAGCTTCTAAATCTGATTTAGATCAAGCAGTTGTAATTGCAAAAAAAGCCTTTGATGAGTGGTCATTAAAACCTTCTCTCCAAAGAGCGAGAATAATGTTTAAATTTAAAGAGTTAATAGAAAAAAATTCAGATGAACTGACACAGTTAATAGTTGCAGAACATGGTAAAGTTTATGAAGACGCAAAAGGATCTTTAACTAGAGGTCTTGAAGTTGTTGAATTTGCATGTGGTATTCCGCATTTGCTTAAAGGTGAATTTTCGGAAAATGTTGGAACTAACGTTGATAGTTGGTCAATAAGACAGCCCATAGGAGTTGTTGCAGGAATTACACCATTTAATTTTCCAGCAATGGTTCCAATGTGGATGTTTCCTATAGCTATTGCATGTGGAAATACTTTTATATTAAAACCTTCTGAAAAAGATCCATCTTGTTCAATAAGATTAGCAGAACTTTTAAAAGAAGCAGGTTTACCAGAGGGTGTTTTTAATGTTGTAAACGGAGACAAGGAAACTGTAGATGCAATTCTTACAAACAGAGATATTAAGGCAGTAAGTTTTGTTGGTTCGACACCTATTGCAAAATATATATATGAAAATTCTGCAAAAAATGAAAAAAGAGTTCAAGCTTTAGGAGGTGCAAAAAACCATCTAGTTGTAATGCCTGATTGTGATTTAGATGGTGCTGTAAATGGCTTAATGGGAGCTGCTTTTGGGTCAGCAGGTGAAAGATGTATGGCCCAATCGGTTGCAGTTGCAGTTGGAGATATTGGAGACGAATTAGTATCAAGATTATCTAAAAAAGCAGAGGCTTTAAAAGTTGGTCCTGGAATGGATAAAAATTCTGAAATGGGGCCTTTAGTAACTAAAGAGCATTTAGAAAAAGTTAAAAGTTATGTAGATTTAGGAGTGAAGGAAGGGGCAAAATTATTAGTTGATGGAAGAAACTTAAAATTACAAGGATATGAAAATGGATTTTATATAGGTGGTTGTTTGTTTGACCATGTAAAAAAAGAAATGAGAATTTATAAAGAGGAAATATTTGGACCAGTTTTATCTGTTGTTAGAGTAAAGACTTTTGAGGAGGCTGCAAAATTAATAAATGATCATGAGTATGGAAATGGAGTTAGCATCTATACAAGAGATGGTGATGCTGGAAGAACATTTGCCAGCAAAATTCAAGTTGGCATGGTTGGAATAAATGTTCCAATACCTGTTCCCATGGCTTTCCACAGTTTTGGAGGCTGGAAAAGATCTTTATTTGGTGACAGTGCTATGCATGGCATGGAGGGTATAAAATTTTATACTAAATTAAAAACTATAACTTCAAGGTGGCCTTCTGGAATTCGTTCAAATGCCGAATTCGTGATGCCAACAATGAAATAAAGGAGAAAATGAGTAAGATATCTTTAATTGGGGCAGGCCAAATTGGTGGAACTCTCGCACACTTACTTGGAATAAAAGAATTAGTTAATGAAGTCGTTTTATTTGATGTGGCTAGTGGGATAGCTAAAGGCAAAGCCCTAGATATTGCTCAGTCATCATCAGTTGATGGTTTTAATGTAAAGTTTTCAGGAACTGATGATTACAAAGATATTAAAGGTTCAGATGTAATAATCATCACTGCTGGGGTACCAAGAAAACCTGGAATGAGTAGAGATGATCTACTTGGAATTAATTTAAAAATAATTAAACAAGTTGCTGAGGGAATAAAACAAAATGCTCCAGATGCATTTGTAATATGTATTACTAATCCTTTGGATGTAATGGTAATGGCATTTCAAAAATTTTCAGGCCTTTCACCAAACAAAGTTGTAGGAATGGCCGGTATATTAGATAGCTCAAGATTTAAATTATTTTTGTCTGAAGAATTTAATGTTCCAGTAAGAGAAATAGAGGCAATGGTAATGGGTGGACATGGTGATACAATGGTTCCTTTGCCAAGATTTACAAAAGTTTCTGGAAGACCTTTGTTAGATTTAGTTAAAGATGGAAAAATTTCTCAAAAAAGATTGGAAGAAATAAATCAAAGAACAAGAGATGGTGGAGCTGAAATTGTAAAATTTTTAGAAAAAGGTTCAGCTTTTTATGCCCCGGCAGCTTCAGGAGTTGAAATGGCTAAAGCTTACTTAAAAGATGAAAAAAAAATCCTTCCATGCGCCGCTTTTTTGAATGGCGAATATGGAATTAAAGATATTTATGCTGGTGTACCAATAATTATTGGTAAAAATGGTGTAGAGAAAATTGAGGAAATAAATTTAGATGATAAAGAGAAGGCTGAATTTCTTCATTCTATTGATGCTGTAAAAAAACTTTGGGATGCAGCATCTAAAATAGATCCAGATTTAACTAAATAATGAATATTCACGAGCATCAAGCTAAACAAATTTTAAAACAATTCGGTGCAGCAGTTCCTGAGGGAGTTTATGGTTTTACAATTGAAGAACTTTTAGAGAAATGTAAATCTTTAAAAACAAATAAGTATGTGCTAAAAGCACAAATTCATGCTGGTGGAAGAGGAAAAGCAGGTGGTGTCAAAATTTTAGATAATTTAAATGATCTTGAAAAATCTGCAAAAGAATTGTTTGGAAAAAAATTAGTTACACATCAAACAGGCCCAGAAGGTAGAGAAGTAAAAAGACTTTATGTTGAAGTTTCGTCAAATATTGAAAAGGAATTTTATTTATCATGTTTAGTAGATAGAGCTTCTTCAAAAATAGCATTTATTTCAAGTAATCAGGGTGGAATGGATATTGAAGAGGTAGCGATTAAATCTCCTGATAAAATTTTAACAAATAAAATTGAGCTAATTGATGAAATTTCAGATGAAGAGTGTGAAAAGATTATAAAGATATTTAACTTAGAGGGAAATCCTAAGATCGAAGCAATTTCTTTAATAAAATCAATTTATAAAATGTTTATAAAAACTGATGCGAACATGGTTGAGATTAATCCATTAATACTTACCAAAGAGAAAAAAATTATTTGTTTAGACGCAAAGGTTAATTTTGATAGCAATGCTTTATTTAGACAGCCAAAAATTTTAGAACTGAGAGATTTAAATGAAGAGGAACCAGCTGAAATAGAAGCTAGTAAATATGAGTTAGCTTATATTAAGTTAGATGGAAGTATTGGATGTATGGTTAATGGTGCTGGATTAGCAATGGCAACAATGGATATAATTAAGTTGTATGGCGAAGAGCCAGCAAATTTTTTAGATGTTGGTGGAGGCGCTTCGAAAGAGAAAGTTTCAGCAGCTTTTAAAATAATTTTATCAGACAAAAATGTTAAAGGAATATTAATAAATATTTTTGGTGGAATTATGAGATGTGATGTCCTTGCTCAAGGAGTTGTAGATGCTGCAAAAGAGATGAATATTAACGTTCCTCTTGTAGTAAGATTAGCCGGAACAAATTTTAAAGAAGGAAAAGAGATATTAGACAATTCAGGCTTAAAATTAATTTCTGCAGAAAATCTTGACGATGCTGCAAAAAAAATAGTTGAGGCAATTAAATAGATGTCAGTTTTAGTAAATAAAGAAACCAGATTAATTTGCCAAGGTTTTACTGGTTCACATGGAACTTTTCATTCTGAACAATCATTGAAGTATGGAACAAAATTAGTCGGAGGTGTTACTCCAAAGAAAGGTGGTCAAAAACATTTAGGGCTGCCAGTTTTCAATAGTGTAAAAGAAGCTAAAGAGTCTGAAGGTGCAAATGCAACAATGATTTATGTTCCTGCAAAATTTGCTGCAGCTGCAATTATTGAGGCAATTAATGAGTCTATTGAACTAATCGTTTGTATCACTGAAGGAATTCCTATTCAGGACATGCTGAAAGTAAAACAAAAACTATCAAAGTCCAATTCAAGATTAATAGGTCCAAACTGTCCGGGCATTATAACTCCAGAAGAATGTAAGATTGGTATCATGCCAGGAAATATTCATAAGAGAGGATCAGTAGGTATAGTTTCGAGATCAGGCACATTAACTTATGAAGCTGTTGCACAAACTACTGAAAATGGATTGGGACAATCAACTTGCATAGGTATTGGTGGAGACCCTATTAACGGAACTAATTTCATTGATTGTTTGGATTTATTTTTGAATGATGAAGAAACAGAGTCAATTTTAATGATTGGCGAAATAGGGGGTACTGCAGAAGAGGAAGCTGCAGAATTTATTAAAAACCATAAAATAAAAAAACCAATAGTTGGCTTCATAGCAGGAGTAACAGCCCCTCCTGGAAGGCGCATGGGACATGCAGGAGCAATTATTTCTGGAGGAAAAGGTAGGGCAAAAGATAAAATTAAAAAAATGCAAGATTGTGGCATAACTATCGCAAACTCACCGTCGAAAATTGGAAAAACTCTTTTTGATAAATTGACTAATTGAAAAATTCTTTTCTAGGTTTATATTAAAAAAAAATGTCTTCTTCAAAAAATTTAGAATTCGAAAAAACTGGATTTCTTAATAAAAGCAATAGTGCATTTATTGAGCAAATGTATTTGCAGTACATTAATCAAGATCCAAACTTACCAAGTAGTTGGAAAAATTATTTTGAGGAAATTGGAGAAGAAATAGATACGATCGTTAATGAAATAAATGGACCTTCTTGGAGTCCCAAAAAAGATAAAATTTCTATAAAAAATGTTCAAGAAACATCCAAAGAAAATAGTCAAATAAATGAGTTAGATTTTGTAAAATCTAATGCTAATTCAATTAAAGCAGTAGCGCTGATAAGATCTTATAGACAAAGAGGCCATCTAATCGCAAAACTTGATCCTTTGGGAATGATGAAATCTGAATATCTAGATGAATTGCACCCAGAGTCTTATGGTTTTGAAAAAGATGATTATGATAAAAACATTTTTTTAGACGGGATAATTAACAAAGAATATTCAAGTATTAGAGAAATTCTTAAATTTTTAAAAGACAAATATTGTGGTTCTATCGGATATGAGTATATGCATATTGCTAATCCTACAGAAAGAAAATGGTTTAGAGATAGAGTCGAAAAAACAGATGATTTCAAATTTACTCAAAATGGTAAAGAAGCAATTTTAAATAAACTTATTCAAGCAGAAGGATTTGAAAAATTTTTACATACTAAATATGTTGGAACTAAAAGATTTGGGCTTGATGGTGGTGAAAGTTTAATCCCAGCACTAGAACAAATAATTAAAATTGGAGGTCAATCTCAAGTAAAAGAGGTCAAGATAGGAATGTCTCACAGAGGTAGACTTAATGTTTTGGCCAATGTGCTTCAAAAGTCTTATAAAAGAATTTTTAATGAATTTGCTGGAGAAATAAGTGGCTCAGCTGATGGAGCTGGTGATGTAAAATATCATTTAGGAGCTTCATCAAATAGAGAATTTGATGGAAATTCTGTCCATGTAAGTTTAACTGACAATCCATCTCACTTAGAGGCTGTAAATCCAGTTGTCCTTGGACAAACAAGAGCTAAACAATTTTTCCATAAAGATAAAGAAAGAAAAAAAGTTATACCAATTTTAATTCATGGCGATGCTGCTTTTGCGGGACAAGGTGTAGTAGCAGAGTGTTTTGCAATGTCTGGATTACCGGGTCACAATACTGGTGGAACAATACATATTATTGTAAATAATCAAATAGGATTCACTACAAGTCCACGGTTTGCAAGATCTTCACCATATCCTTCAGATATAGCAAAAATGGTTGAGGCTCCCATAATTCATGTAAATGGTGATGATCCAGAGGCAGTTGTGTACGCTGCAAGAATAGCAACAGATTTTAGATTAAAATTTAATAGAGACGTAGTAATAGATTTAATCTGTTACAGAAGGTTTGGACATAATGAGGGTGATGAACCTTCTTTTACTCAACCATTAATGTATAAAAAAATTAGATCTCACCCCTCCCCAGTTAAAGTTTATGGAGAAAGACTTATTGAAAATCATTCAATTTCTAAAGATTTTTTGAATTCATCAATTAAAAAATTTAAAGACTTACTGGATGATCAATTTAAAAATGCGAAAGATTATAAACCAAAAATTGAGTGGTTTGAGGGAACTTGGTCTAGATACAAACCTGAAAAAGGTAAAGACAAAAGAGGAGCTACAGGTGCAGATACAAAAAAATTATTAGAAATATCTAATAAAATAAACTCAATACCAAGTGAAATTAATATTCATAAAACTATTGCTAAAATTTTAGATAATAGAAAATTAAGTATTAAAAATGGAAAAGGAATAGATTGGTCTGCAGCCGAAGCCCTAGCTTTTGGCTCACTTTTGGAAGAGGGTTATCCAGTTAGATTGGTGGGTCAAGACTCTGGAAGGGGGACATTCAGTCAAAGACATTCTGTTTTAAGAAACCAGATAGATAATTCAAGATATATTCCTTTAAATAACATTTCAAAAAAACAAAAAAATTTTGAAGTAGTAGATAGTTTTCTATCTGAATTAGCAGTTTTGGGATTTGAATATGGTTATAGTTTAGTCGAACCAAATACTTTAACATTATGGGAAGCTCAATTTGGAGATTTTGCTAATGGTGCACAAGTTGTTATTGATCAATTTATAGCATCTGGTGAGAGAAAATGGTCTAGAGCATCTGGTTTAGTAATGTTATTACCCCACGGATATGAAGGGCAAGGTCCTGAACATTCTTCTGCAAGATTGGAAAGATTTTTGCAAATGTGTTCTAATGATAATATGCAAGTATTGAATTGTACGACCCCAGCTAACTATTTTCATGCACTAAGAAGACAAATGCATAGAGATTTTAGAAAACCATTAATAATAATGTCACCAAAATCTTTATTACGTCATAAACATTGTGTATCTAATCTAGAGGATTTTAATAAAAAAAATTCTTTTCACAGAGTTTTATGGGATCATGCCATAGATCCAAAATCTAAAGGATTTATTAAGCTAAAAAAACCAAAAAAAATAAAAAAAGTGATTCTATGTTCTGGTAAAATTTACTTTGATTTATTAGAGGCTAGAGAGAAACAAAAAAGAGATGATATAGTTTTTTATAGAATTGAACAGCTGTATCCATTTCCAGCAAAAAGCTTAGTTAAAGAATTAAAACCATATGCTAAAAGTGCTAAATTTTATTGGTGTCAAGAAGAGCCAAAGAATATGGGAGCCTGGTTTTCAGTTAGAGATTATATCCAATGGACATTAGATAATATTAAGGCTAATAATAATAATATTTCTTATATAGGAAGAAGCCCAGACGCGTCCCCTGCAACAGGTTATGTTAAAAGGCATATTTCTCAACAACAAGAAATTATAAAGAAAGTTTTTAGTTAATTTATAATGAGTGAAAAAATTATTGTTCCAGTTTTAGGTGAAAGTATTACAGAGGCAACAGTTTCCAAATGGTTAAAAAAAGAAGGAGAAACTATTGAAATAGATGAACCAATAGTTGAGCTAGAAACAGATAAAGTAAACCTAGAGGTCCCTTCACCTGTTTCTGGTAAATTAAAAAAAATTGATTTCAAAGATGGTTCGATTGTAGAGGTAGGAGCAGTCCTAGGCTCTATTTCTGAGAGTAGTTTTAAGGACAAAAAAAATGATATTATTGAAAAAGTTCAACCAACACTTAAAGAAACACAGAAAGATAATGTAGTTAATTTAGAAAACCAAAAAAAAGAGCCTAAAATTTTTGAAAAAAAAAATGATGATATAGAAATTACAGAAAAGCCTCTAGTTTTGACTGACGAAGTAGAAGAAAATCAAGAAGCAGAAGTCGAAGAGCAATTAAAAAATCAATCTTTATCTCCGGCAGTAAGAAAGATTGTTGCAGAAAATAAAATTGATTTAGATAAAATCGAAGGCTCAGGAAAAGATGGAAGAGTTTTAAAAGGTGATTTGTTAAGTTTGATGGGTGTAAATCCACCACCATCAGAGAGAAAAATTAAATATGGTCAAGAAGAGAGAATTAAGATGACCAGATTAAGACAAACTATAGCGAAAAGATTAAAACAGGCCCAAGAAAATGCAGCATTGTTAACAACTTTTAATGAAGTAGATATGACAAATATCAAGGAGATGAGAAAAGAAAATCAAGAAGATTTTCAAAGCCGATATGGAATCAAATTAGGATTTATGTCATTTTTTGTAAAATCGTGTATTGTGGCTTTAAAAAATTTTCCTGCCATAAATGCCGAAATTGATGGAGATACAATTGTTTATAAGAATTATTATAATATAAGCTTTGCAGTTGGCACTGACAAAGGACTTGTAGTTCCCGTTTTAAAAAATGCTGATGAATTATCTTTTGCTGATATAGAGAAAAATATTAAAAATATTTCTGAAAAAGCAAGGGATGGGAAGCTTACGATTGAAGATCTTCAAGGAGGCACTTTTACAATTAGTAATGGTGGAGTTTATGGATCTATGCTGTCTACCCCAATATTAAATTTACCTCAATCAGGTGTTTTAGGTATGCACAATATTGTAGACAGGCCAACAGTAGTGGATGGAGAAATAAAGATAAGACCAATTATGTACTTAGCATTGTCTTATGATCACAGAATAGTTGATGGAAAAGAATCTGTCTCTTTTTTAAAGATGGTGAAAGAAAATTTAGAAGACCCAAGAAGGTTATTTTTAGATATTTAGATGCCAGAAAAATTTCAAGCTGTTGTAATTGGTGGAGGTCCAGGAGGGTATGTTTGTGCTATTAGACTTGCACAATTAGGTTTCAAAACTGCATGTATAGAATCAAGAGGATCACTCGGAGGAACTTGTTTAAACATTGGTTGTATTCCATCAAAAAGTTTACTTAATTTATCTGAGGAATTTCATAAAGCTAAAAATTTGTCCAGTAAGGGAATAGAAATTGGAAATATAAAATTGAATTTATCAAAGATGATGAAAAATAAAGATAAAGCAGTAACTATTCTAACTAAAGGAGTTGAATTTTTATTGAAAAAAAACAAAGTATCCTACTTTAAAGGCTTTGGAAGTTTTAAAACTAAAAATGATATTTCAATTAAAGATAAAGATGGCAAAGAAAGTTTAATACATGCTGATAAGGTTATAATTGCAACTGGGTCTGAACCAGTAGCATTACCAAATGTCGAATTTGATGAGACAATTATTATTTCATCAACTGGTGCCCTAAATTTAGATCAAGTACCAAAAAAGATGGTTGTTGTTGGTGGCGGTTATATTGGACTGGAAATGGGATCAGTCTGGTCAAGACTTGGTTCGGAAGTTCATGTAGTTGAATATTTAGATTATATCACACCAGGAATGGATAAGGAAATTTCAAATGAGTTTATGAAAATTTTAAAAAAACAAGGAATTACTTTTCATATGCAGCATAAAGTTGAGAATATAAAAAAAAATGGATCAAAAGCAATAGTCTCAACAATAGATAAAAGTGGAAATAAAAAGAATTTTGATTGTGATGTTGTCCTGATCTCAGTTGGTAGAAAACCAAATACCAGAGGTTTAAATCTTGAAAAAATTGGTGTCGAATTAGATGAGAGAAAAAGAATAAAAACAAACAAGAATTTTCAGACTAATTTAAGCAATGTTTATGCCATTGGTGATGTCATAGCAGGACCTATGCTAGCTCATAAAGCAGAAGATGAGGGAATTGCTGTAGCTGAAAATATTGCTGGTCAATCAGGTCATGTAAACTATGATACAATTCCAGGTGTAATTTATACTACTCCGGAAGTTGCATCTATAGGAAAAACCGAAGAGCAATTGAAAGAACAAAATATTAAATATAAAATTGGAAAATTTTCATTTATGGCAAACTCAAGAGCAAAAGCTATTGATGATGCTGAAGGTTTTGTAAAAATTTTAGCAGATGAAAAAACAGATAAAGTTTTGGGTGCACATCTTATAGGGCCTCATGCAGGTGAGTTAATTGCTGAAATAGGTGTTGCCATGGAGTTCGGTGCTAGCTCTGAGGATATAGCAAGGACATGTCATGCTCACCCAACTTTTTCTGAAGCAGTAAAAGAGGCCGCATTATCTGTGGATAAAAGAGCAATACACTCTTAAAAATTTCTCATATTATTTAATTATGAAGTTTCCGATTCTTTTACCAAATATATTCAATCATCCATTCACTTATGAAAGTAATCTTAAATTAAATATAGGAGATTTTGTTGAGGTCCCCTTTGGCAAATCTAACTCAATAGGTGTTGTATGGAATGAATTCGAAAAAGATGGCTTAAAAAAATTTAAAATTAAAAAGATTATCAATAAATTAGATATTCCTAGTTTGAAAAAAAATACAATAAATTTTTTAAATTGGTTTTCAGAATACAATATTGTTCCAAAAGGAATGGCTTTAAAGCTTATTTTATTAAGTGGAAGACCTGTAAAAAAATTTGAAGAAAAAAATTATCAAAATTTTATAATAGACATGAAAGATAATAAAATAAAATTAAACTCAGAACAAAAAGAATCTTTAAGTCAAATAAATAAAGTTAATAAAAAATTTAATGTTCATGTTTTACAAGGTACCACAGGTTCTGGAAAAACAATTGTTTATTTTGAAGCATTGAAGAATATTTTGAAAAAGGGTAAACAAGGTTTAATTATGTTACCTGAAATTGGTTTAACAAATCAATTTGAAAAAAAATTTTTTGAATTTTTTGGGTTTATTCCTGCAGTTTGGCATTCAGGTATTACAAAAAAAAATAAAGAGATTATTTGGAGTGGAATAATTTCAGATAAAATAAAAGTTGTTATTGGAGCTCGATCATCTTTATTTTTACCATTTAAAAATTTGGGACTGATAATAGTTGATGAGGAACATGATCAATCATATAAACAAGATGAGGGCGTAATATATAATGCTAGAGATATGGCAATATCAAGAGCATCTTTTGAAAATATACCTATTAATTTAATTACAGCTGTGCCGTCCATTGAAACATATGAAAATATAAAAAAAAATAAATATAGTGTTTCAAAACTTGAACAAAGATATAAAAATGCTTCTCTTCCTAATTATGAAATTATCAATCTTAATGATGCTAAATTAGAAAAACAATCTTGGCTTTCAAAAGAAGTAATTCAAAAAGTTAATTTTCATTTAGAAAAAAAAGATCAAGTACTATTTTTTTTGAATAGAAGAGGGTTTTCACCGAATGTATTGTGTAAGAATTGTTTAAAAAGTTTTTCATGCCCTAATTGTTCAATCAATTTGGTTTATCACAAAAATAAGAATAATCTATTATGCCATTACTGCGGATACAAAACTTTTTTAAAAAGAAATTGCCAAAAAAAAGACAAATGTGAATTTATATTTAGTGGCCCTGGTGTTGAGAGGATTTCAGAAGAGATAAAAAAAATTTTTCCATCAAAAAAGGTTGAAATTTTTTCAAGTGACACAATGAATAAAAAAGGTTCGAAAGACAAATTAGAAAAAATAGTTAAAAATGAAATTCAAATTTTAGTTGGAACTCAAGTAATTTCTAAAGGTTTCCACTTTCCAAATTTAAACTGCATTGTTGTAGTAGATATTGACTTATCTTCTCAAGGTCATGATTTAAGGTGTGCAGAGAAAAATTTGCAATTATATCATCAGTTATCTGGTAGAGCTGGACGTGAAGGTCACCCCTCTACAGTTTATTTTCAAACATATAATTTTAATTCAAAAATGATTTACGATATTACTAATAAAAATCCTGAAATCTTTTTAGATAAAGAAATAAAAATAAGAAAAAAAAACAATCTTCCACCCTTTCAAAGATTTATTTCCTTGATCTTAACAGGTGAAAATGAAATCAATCTAGAAAAAGAAGCAATTAAATTTAAGTTATTTTTAGAAAATAAAATTAATGGAAAAATTTTAGGCCCAGTGGCTGCTCCTTTTTTTAAACTTAAAAAAAAATATCGAATTAGAATGTTAATTAGAGGTCCCAAAAGTTTACAATTGCAGAATTCTCTAGCAGAAATAATTCCAAAGCATAAATTTTTATCAGGAATAAAACTTTCAGTTGATGTCGATCCAATAAGCTTCAATTAAGGCCTAAAAAAAAGAGTTTTTAGCCAATGTGTTACTTGAAGACTATAAGGTCATATGTTAATTAAATCGGAATTTTTTAAATAATCATAAACTTTTAAAGGAATAAAGTTGAGTAAAAATAAGGGATTTTCTGATACTTCAGCTAATAGATACTCTTTAGCTCTATTTGAGCTAGCTAATGAGTCTAATTCACTGAGTTTAATTGAGGAAAACTCTATTTCATTTTTAAATTTAATATCAAATAGTAAAGATATTAATAATTTAATAAAAGATCCTACGGTAGGTCGTGATGTTTTGGTAAATATTATCAATAAATTATCTGAAAATTTTAAATTAGAAGATTTGTTTAAAAAATTCTTAAATTTTTTAATCATGAAAAGAAGATTTTTTTATATAGAAAAAATACTTAAAAGTTTTAATCAGATTTGTTCTGAAAAAAGAGGAGAACTTAATGCAGAGATTCAATCAGCAAAAGAGTTATCTAAGGAAGAAATTAATAAAATTACCGAAGAACTTTCTAAAAGTTTTAAATCCAAAATAAAATTAAACTATAATTATGATCAAAGTTTAATTGGTGGTATGGTTGTACAAGTGGGCAGTACAATGATTGATACCTCTATTAAAAATAAATTACAACAAATTGAAAATAGAATGATAGAGGCATAAAATGGAAATAAATCCTTCGGAAGTAACAAAAATTCTAAAAGAACAGATAAAAAATTTTGGCGAAAAAGCTGAAGTTTCTGAGGTAGGACAGGTGCTGTCAGTTGGAGACGGTATAGCAAGAATTTATGGTTTAGACAACGTTCAAGCAGGTGAGATGGTTGAATTTTCGGATGGATCAAAGGGCATGGCTTTAAATTTAGAAAGTGAAAATGTAGGAGTTGTAATTTTTGGAGACGATAGAAATATTAAAGAGGGTAATATTGTTAAAAGAACAGGAAGTATTGTAGATACGCCAGTTGGAAAAGAATTATTAGGAAGAGTTGTAGATGGTTTAGGTAATCCAATAGATGGGAAAGGATCATTAGATAAAGGGGTTAAAAAAAGCAGAGTAGAAGTCAAGGCGCCTGGAATAATTCCAAGGCAGTCAGTTAGTGAGCCAATGCAAACTGGATTGAAATCAATTGATAGTCTTGTTCCTATTGGACGAGGACAACGTGAACTAATTATTGGTGATAGACAAACAGGTAAAACAGCAGTGGCAATCGATGCAATAATTAATCAAAAAAAGATAAACGAGTCAGGTGATGAAAAACAAAAACTTTATTGTATTTATGTTGCTGTAGGTCAAAAAAGATCAACAGTAAGACAAATTCAAAAAACTTTAGAAGAAGCCGGAGCAATGGAGTATACAACAATTGTCGCCGCAACAGCTTCAGACTCTGCCCCTTTACAATTTTTAGCACCATATACAGGATGTGCGATGGGAGAATTTTTTAGAGATAATGGTATGCATGCATTAATTATTTACGACGACCTCTCAAAGCAGGCAGTAGCTTATAGACAAATGTCATTAATTTTAAGAAGACCCCCGGGAAGGGAGGCATATCCAGGGGATGTATTTTATTTACACAGTAGATTACTTGAAAGAGCAGCAAAATTGAGTGATGAACATGGTGGAGGATCTTTGACAGCTCTTCCAATTATTGAAACTCAAGGAGGAGATGTATCTGCCTATATTCCAACAAATGTAATATCAATCACTGATGGGCAAATATTTTTAGAAACAGAATTATTTAATCAAGGTATAAGACCAGCAATCAATGTTGGATTATCAGTATCAAGAGTTGGATCTGCAGCACAAACTAAGGCTATGAAAAAAGTATCAGGTTCAATGAAACTTGAGTTAGCACAATACAGAGAAATGGCAGCTTTTGCTCAATTTGGTTCTGATCTGGATGCTTCTACACAGCAACTTTTGAATAGGGGTTCTAAATTAACAGAACTTTTAAAACAAAAACAATATTCACCAATGACAGTTGCAGAACAAGTAATCTCGGTATTTTGTGGTGTAAAAGGTTATTTGGATGATATTGAATTGAAAGATATTTCAGATTTTGAAAATAAAATAATTGAGAAATGTAAATCTGAAAAACCAGAAATTATCGACTCTATTTTAAGTTCTGGGAAATTAGAGGAAAAAGCTGAAAAAAGCTTAATTGAAATTATTACTAATCTAAAAAAAACTCTTAAATCTTAATTAATTATGGCTAGTTTAGACGATCTAAAAAAAAGAATAACTAGTGTAAAATCTACACAAAAAATTACCAAAGCTATGAAAATGGTAGCAGCAGCAAAGCTTAAAAAAGCCCAAGATAATGCTGAAAAAGGAAGACCATATTCTCAAAAAATGAATAACGTTATTCTAAATTTGTCTAACAGTATATCTGATAAGGATAATGCACCTAAATTATTATCAGGCACAGGAAAGGAAAATATACATCTTTGTGTTGTTATGACTTCTGATAGGGGTTTATGTGGAGGATTTAACGCGAATATAATCAAAAAAGCAAAAAGTTTTTTTTCAAAAGTAATTAACGAAGGAAAAGAATTAAAAATTATTACTGTTGGCTCTAAAGGTAATGATCAATTAAAAAGAACATTTGGAGATAAAATTGTGGAAAATATTTCATTTAAAAATTCTAAAAATGCTAATTATTTTGATGCCGAAAAAGTTGGTAAAATTATAATTGAAAAATTTGAGAAAGATGAGTTTGATATTTGTACAATTTTTTATAATCAATTTAAGAATGTAATAACTCAAATACCACAAGTTCAACAGATTATTCCATTAAATACAGAGGATGGAGATCAAAATAAATCAGAAGATAGTTACGAGTTTGAACCAGATGAAGATGAAATTTTAAGTAATTTATTACCTAAAAATATTTCAACACAAATATTTAAGGCAATGTTAGAGAATTCAGCTAGCGAACAAGGTGCAAGAATGAGTGCAATGGATAATGCAACTCGAAACGCTGGTGAAATGGTTGACAAACTTACAATTGAGTATAATAGAAGTCGTCAGGCAGCAATTACAAAAGAACTAATAGAAATTATATCAGGAGCAGAAAGTTTATAATTATGACAAAAGGAATAATTACACAAGTAATCGGAGCGGTAGTGGATGTTAAATTTGATGGAGAATTACCAGAAATTTTAACGGCATTGGAATGTAAAAATGGTGAAAACAGACTTGTTTTGGAAGTTGCGCAACATTTAGGTGAGTCAACTGCAAGAACAATAGCCATGGATGCTACAGAGGGATTAAAAAGAGGTGATGAAGTAATAAATACGAATGCCCCAATTAAAGTTCCTGTGGGACCAGAAACTCTAGGAAGAATTATAAATGTTGTAGGTGAGCCAATAGACGAAAGAGGAGAGGTAAAAACGAAAGAAAATTGGCCTATACATAGACCTGCACCCGAGTTTAATGATCAATCAACCGAAACGGAAATTTTAGTTACCGGTATTAAAGTAATTGATTTATTGGCCCCATATGCAAAAGGTGGAAAAATAGGTTTATTTGGAGGGGCTGGTGTTGGAAAAACAGTTTTAATTATGGAGCTTATCAATAACGTAGCAAAAGCACATGGTGGATTTTCAGTGTTTGCTGGAGTTGGGGAAAGAACTCGAGAAGGGAATGATCTTTACCATGAAATGATTGAGTCAGGTGTAATTAAACCTGAGGGACCAGGTTCTAAAGCAGCACTTGTTTATGGACAAATGAACGAACCTCCAGGAGCACGAGCAAGAGTAGCTCTTACAGGTTTGACAGTAGCTGAATATTTTAGAGATCAAGAAGGACAAGATGTTCTATTTTTTGTAGACAATATTTTTAGATTTACTCAAGCTGGTTCAGAAGTATCAGCTCTTCTTGGAAGAATACCTTCAGCTGTAGGATATCAACCCACACTAGCCACTGATATGGGAAATTTACAAGAAAGAATTACAACTACTAACAAAGGTTCAATTACTTCTGTACAAGCAATTTATGTTCCTGCTGATGATTTAACTGATCCAGCACCTGCAACTTCATTCGCACATTTGGATGCAACAACTGTGCTTTCAAGACAAATTGCAGAAATAGGCATTTATCCTGCTGTTGATCCACTTGACTCAACTTCAAGAATTCTTGACCCAAGAATAGTCGGTGATGAACACTACAGAGTTGCAAGGGAAGTTCAAAAGATTTTACAAACATACAAATCACTTCAAGATATTATAGCTATTTTAGGAATGGATGAATTGTCCGAAGAAGATAAATTAGTTGTAGCAAGAGCAAGAAAAATACAACGATTTTTATCTCAACCATTTTTTGTTGCTGAGGTATTTACAGGTTCACCAGGAAAACTAGTAGATTTAGAATCAACAATTAAGGGTTTTGATGCAATTTGCAAAGGAGAATATGATCATTTGCCAGAAGCTGCATTTTATATGGTGGGAACAATTGAGGAAGCAATAGAAAAAGCTGAAAAAATGTCAAAAGATGCCGCTGCATAATGAGTGAAGAATTCAAAATAGAGATAGTTAATCCAGAAAAATCTTTTCTTACTAAAGAAGATGTAACAGAAGTAGTTGTTCCAGCTTTTGAGGGAGAAATGGGAATACTTAAAGACCATGTTTCGATTATCTCTTTTTTGAGACCAGGAATAATAATAATCAAATCAAGGTCTGGTGAAGAAAAATTTTATGTAGAAGATGGCATTATTGAATTTAAAAATAATAATTTATCAGTTTTAACTAGTTCTATATTAAACCTAGCTGAAATTGAAAAAAGTAAATTACAAGATCTTATTAAATCTGCTGAAGAAGAGTCTAATCAATCAGATATAAGTGACCAATATAAATATTTAGTAGATCAAAAAATTGAGGTTTTGAAAACAATTAATTAATAATCTTATTGATTTTTTCTTTAAGTTCATTGTAAACATGCTTTTTAAAATCAACAACAACTTCAGTAATCATATTCAAATCGATCCATTTCCAATCTAAAAATTCTGGTTTATCAGTCTTTAAATTTATATCATCATCATTTCCTAGAAATCTCATTATGAACCATTTTTGTTTTTGGCCCCTATATTTACCTTTCCATATTTTACCAAGCAAATGTGTTGGAAGTTCGTAAGTAAGCATTCCATCTAATTCTTTTATAAGTTCAACATTTTTTATACTAGTTTCTTCTTCTAATTCTCTATAAGCCGCTGACAAAAAATCTTCTCCATCATCGACTCCACCTTGTGGCATCTGCCAAAAGTTTTTAGAATTATCAATTCTTTTTGCAACTAGAATTTTGTTATCTTTATTTAAAACTATAATACCTACACCATTTCTAAGAGGTAAATTTTTAAATTTTTCAATCATTATTAGCCATTGAGAAGTTTAATAGCGTAATTCAATTGATTATCTGTATCTGTTTTAATTCTAAATTCATCTGAGTCTTCGTCAATTTCAATATCTGGCGATACTCCTACTTCTGAAATTGACTCTCCAGAAGGTAAATAATATTTTGCAACTGTTAATCTAATTGCACCTTTGTTTTTTAGCGGAATTATAGATTGAACCGATCCTTTTCCAAAACTATTCTCACCTAGTAAAATAGCTCTCTTGTGGTCTTTTAAAGCACCAGCAACAATTTCTGAAGCTGAGGCTGAACCATAATTAATTAAAACAATTAAAGTCTTTCCGTTAGTAAGATCACCTTTTTTAGCAAACCATTTTCTATTCTCTGATGCTTTTCTACTTTTTGTAGATACTATTTCTCCACTATCTAAAAAGAAATCTGAAATTTTTATTGCTTGTGATAACAAACCACCTGGGTTATTTCTTAAATCTAAGATATATGCCTTTAAATCTTCATTTTTTTCTAAATTTTTAATTTCTTTTTCAATTTGATTTCCACTATTTTCATTAAATGATGTTAATCTAATGTAACCAATATTTTTTTCTAAAAGATCAGCTTTAACAGATTTAATTTCAATTATTTCTCTTACTATAAAAAATGTGAGTGCTTTTTTTTCTCCTCTTCTTCTAACAGTTAATTCTATTCCTGAACCAACTGGACCTCTCATTAATTCAACAGCTTCAGTCAAGGATTTACCTTGAACTTGTGTATTATCAATTTTTACAATGTAATCACCAGCTCGTATACCTGCCTTAGAAGCTGGAGTATCATCTATTGGTGAAATTACTTTTACAACTCCAGACTCCATTGTTACTTCGATACCTAAACCACCAAATTCACCACTAGTTTCGGTTTGCATTTCATTGAAAACTTCTGGAGACATATAGCTAGAGTATGGATCTAACGATTGAAGAAGACCGTCTATTGCAGAGTCCATACTCTCTGATTGATTAATTTCATCAACATACTCTTTATTAATCTTTTCTAAAACCTCTCCAAATAAGTCTATCTTTTTATAGATTTCATTTTCTGAGGAATAAATGCTACTTACCAAAAAAAAGTAGGATAGAAAAAATAAAGAAAAAAATTTTTTTTTCATATTATTAATTTTTCTTTTGGAATTAATTCAGACCACATTTTTTCTAATTCGTAAAACTTTCTTTTTTCAGGATGGAAAATGTGAACAATGAGATCAATACCATCAACCAATTTCCATTCGGTACTCTCTTTTCCCTCGATTTTAGAATTTTTAACACCATTATCTTTAAGTTTTTCCAAAACTTGTTCAGATAAAGCTTGGATATGTCTCGAGGATGTTCCACTTGCTATGATCATATAATCAGCCATGGAACTTTTATCTTTTAAATCTATACTTATGATATCTTGAGCTTTATTATTATCTAAGGTTTTTATTACGATTTGCCTTAAATCTGAAATTTTATCCATTAATTAACTAAATCTTATCAAATTTTTCTCAATTGAGAAGATGAAATATTGACCTTTTTAAAATTAATAAAATTCAAACTTTTTCCATTTAATTTTTTAAATGATATTGAATTTAATGATTTTTTTTTATACCCTTGCCTATCAAAAACTAAAATTTTACATTTTTGAGAAATAATTTTCCATTTATGCCATTTATGAAAGCTTATTAGACTATCTGCTCCCATCAAAAAATAAATTTCAAATTTAGTATTCCTTTTTAAGAAATTGATTAAATCAATTGTCTTATTTGATTTAATCAATTTTTCAAAAAATTTTATTTCTATAAACTTATGAGATTTTGTAAATTTTTTACACTGATGAATTCTTTCTAAAATATTTGTGCTACTTTTATTCTTTAAAGGATTTTTTTCCGTTATGGCCCAAATTACTTTTTTTAATTTTAAAATTTTCCTTGCTTCTTTAGAAATAGCTAAATGACCTTTGTGAGCTGGGTCAAAAGAACCACCAAGGACTCCTATTTTACCTCTAAAATTCAAACTATTTTCTCACTTTTCCATTACTTGTTATTTGATACTTATATGATACTAACTGGCTTAATCCAATTGGACCTCTAGGAGGAAGAGTGTTGGTAGAGATTCCTACTTCTCCACCAAAGCCAAACTCACCACCATCAGCAAATTGTGTAGAGGTATTATGCATTGCAATTGAACTTTTTACCTCTTTTAAAAATTTTTTTGCAGACTTTTTATTTTGAGTAATGATTGAATCTGTATGCATAGTGCCATATTTATTTATATGTTTAATTGCCTCGTTAATACTTTTTACAGATTTTACTGAGACTGTAGCTGATAGATACTCTTTAGACCAATCCTTTTCAGTAGCTTTGATTATCTTACCATCATAATTTTGTATAATTTTTTTATCTCCAATTATTTTACATCCATTTTTTTCTAAGTTTATTAAAATTTGATTACCAATTTTTTTGATTATTTTTTCGTGTAAAATAATAGTTTCTGTTGCCCCACAAATAGCAGTATTTCTTAATTTAGCATTAAGAATAACCTTAATTGCAATTTTATCATTCGCATACTCGTCAACGTAAGTATGACAAACACCTTCTAAATGACCAATCGTTGGTATTGATGATGAATTTTGAATTTTCTTTACTAATCCCTTCCCGCCTCTTGGTATAATCACATCAATAAAACTACTCATTTTTTTTAACATGAAATCAACTACGTTTCTTTTTTTTATATTTATAAATTGAACAAAATTTTCGTTTACACCATTCTTTTTAAGGGATTTTTTAAATAATTTTGCAAGAATAAAATTTGAATAAAATGCTTCAGAGCCACCTTTCAGAATTACTGAATTTCCAGACTTGAAACATAATGATGCAACATCGGATGTGACGTTAGGTCTGCTCTCATAAATTACTCCAATAACACCTATAGGTACTGAAACTTTAGAAATTTTTAAACCGTTAGGTCTTTTCCATTTTTCCAAGATAATATTAGTGGGATCACTTAATTTGATGATTTTTTTAAGTGAATTTATAATATTCAAAATTTTTTTATCAGATAAAACAAGTCTTTCAATTAAATTACTCTTTAATTTTTTTTTATAAGCATTCTTAATATCTTTTTGATTTTCTTTTAATATTAGTTTTTTATTTTTTTTAATAAGTAAACAATAATCTTTTAATATTTTATTTTTTTTATTTGTATGTATTTGCGATGCAAACGCTTTTTTCGATTTTTTACCAATTTTAATTAATAAATTTTTCATTATATTTCAACCATATCATCTTTATGAACAACTTCTGATTTAGAGATATAACCAAGTATCTTTTCAATTTCATTTGATTGACATCCTTTTATTTTGTGAATTTCTTCAGAAGAAAAAGAACTCAAACCTCTTGCGAATTCTTTATGTTTAATATCAAATATTATTATATGATCACCTTTATTAAATTTTCCTGAGACTTTTTTTATACCAGCTGCTAATAGACTTTTTCCATTTATTAAAGCTTTTTTTGCACCATCATCAATAGTAAGTTCTCCTTTAGGAGAAATAGAACTAATTATCCATTTTTTTCTAGCATGTAATTTTGATATTTTTGATACGAATAAAGTACAATTACTATGTTTTTCTATTTTATCGATTGGATTTAAATGTAACCCATTTGCTATAATCATATTGCAACCTGATAAGTTACAAATTTTAGCTGCTTCAATTTTAGTGTTCATTCCACCCTTTCCTAATTTTGTCATACCCTTGATGTTAATACCTCGAATATCGTTTTTTATATTTTCTACCTTTTTTATTAATTTTGCATCTTTATATATTTTAGGATTTTTTGTGAAAAGACCATCAACATCAGATAATAAAATCAAAGTATCAGCATTAGTAATTTGGGCTACTCTTGAAGCTAATCTGTCATTATCTCCATATTTTATCTCGGAGGTAGCAATCGTATCATTTTCATTTACGATAGGGATATAACCAAGTTGAAACAAGTTTTCAAAAGTCCTTTTTGCATTAATTGATCTTCTTCTTTCTTCGGTATCGTCAAGAGTTAATAAGATTTGAGAAATATTTAATTTGAATTTAGAAAAAGTTTTAGAGAATAAATTCATTAATTCTATTTGACCAACCGAAGCGACTGCTTGACTTTTATCGAGCTTTAAGTTGGTATTTTTTAGATTCATTTTTTTACAACCTAGCGCTATAGCACCAGAACTGACTATGATAATTTCTCTATTTTTTGACTTTAATTTTTTTATACCTTTTGCAAAACTTAATAACCATTTTTCTCTAATTTTCTTTTTATCATCTACTAACAAAGAAGAGCCAATTTTTATTACAATTATTTTAGAATTTTTAAGAAGCATACGAGACTAATTTTGCTTTAATTTTTGAAATAGATTCTTTTTTTAGTGTTGTCATAGAAATTACCTCTGATTTTACATTTTTTGAAAAATCATTGATAATTCTTTTTTCTTCTTTTTTGTCAATTAAATCGGTTTTGTTTAGGATGATTAATTCTCTTTTTTTTGAAAGTTTTGAGCTGTAATTTTTTAATTCATTTTTAACTTTTTTATAACTACTTTTGAGATCATCATTAGTGATATCAATCATATGTAAAAGAGACTTACATCTCTCTATATGTTTTAAAAATTGTATACCAAGTCCGGTTCCTTTATGTGCTCCTTCAACTAATCCTGGAATATCTGCAATCGTAACTTCTTTGTCATCATAACTAGCCACACCAAGATTAGGATTCAAAGTTGTGAATTGATAATTTGCTATTTTAGGATTTGCGTTAGTGACCGCAGCCAATAAACTTGATTTTCCAGCGTTCGGTAATCCAATTATTCCTATGTCAGCAATTGTTTTTAATTGAAGCCAAATTATAAATTCTTCACCAGGAGTACCCTTCGTAAATTTTCTTGGAGCTCGATTTGTAGAACTTTTAAATCTAGTATTTCCAAGACCACCTTTTCCTCCTGTAGCAGCCACAAATTCTTCCCCAATTTTTGTAAAATCATAAATTAATGTCTTGTTGTCTTCTTCAAAAACTTGAGTACCTAAAGGCACCTTGAGTATTAAATCATTTCCATTTTTTCCTGTTCGATTTTGACCCGAGCCGTTGTCTCCTCTTTTTGCTTTATAGTGCTGTTGGTATCTATAATCTATTAAAGTATTAAGGTTTCTTTCAGCTATTAATATAATGGAACCACCACTTCCACCATCACCACCGTCAGGTCCCCCATATTCAATAAATTTTTCTCTTCTAAAACTTGGAGATCCGTCACCACCATTTCCAGCTTTAATATAAATTTTAACTTGATCTAAGAATTTCATAATACAACGCTATTTATTAGTTGTACTATTAATTGGGTTTTACTGAAACAAATGTTCTATCTGACTTAGTTTTTTTAAAAACTACTTTACCTTTAATTACAGAGAAAATTGAGTGATCTTTACCCATACCTACATTTTCACCAGGAAATATTTTAGTCCCTCTTTGTCTAACAATAATATTTCCAGGTATTACAGTTTCGCCACCGTACTTTTTGACACCAAGCCTTCGACCAGCACTGTCACGACCGTTTCTAGATGATCCACCTGCTTTTTTTGTTGCCATAGTTTTATACCACTTATTTGTTTGCTACTTTTTTTGTCTCTTCTTTCTTTTTTGAAGGTTTTGTAATTTTTTCAGCTTCAGAAAAGACTTTACCATCTTTTGAAAAAATTTTGTTAATTTTTATCATAGAATATTGTTGCCTATGTCCATTTTTTCTTCTTGAATTTTGTCTTCGTCTTTTTTTAAAAATTAAAACAGTTCTATTTTTGCTATTTTTTATTAAATTTGCCTCTACCTTTGCACCTTGCACAGTTGGAGCTCCAATCTCAATTATTTTATCATCACCGTAGGCTAATACTTCTTTAAATTCTACTTTTGTGTCAGATTTTGAATTAGGCAATTTTTCAATTTTTAGAATCTCACCAGATCTAACTTTGTATTGTTTTCCACCTGTTTGTATAACCGCGTAAGACATATATTTTTTGTAAATTTAATAAACGCAATATAGTGTGAGAGATACTATAGTCAAGTTTTATAAGTTAAAAATTATCCTTTAAATCTCTTAATTTTGAAAAGCTTTCTAAATCTTTAGCTTTTAGAAATATATTACATTCTATTTCATCTGCTAAAATTGTAGGGATACTCGGCAAGTTATTCTCTCGCTGTTTTTTTATTTTTGTAATTTTTTCTTTTAATTTTAGATTAGAGGCATCGTGTGATAAACAAAAATTTCCATTTTGCAATGTGTACTCGTGTCCACAATAAATTTCAGTATTTTTAGGAAGTTCTTTGATTTTATTTAATGAATTATACATTTGTTCATACGTGCCTTCAAAAATTCTACCACATCCTAAAGAAAACAATGTATCACCAGTAAAAATTTTTTTTTCTTTGAAAAAATGAAAAGCTATATGACCTGTTGTATGACCTGGAATATGATAAATTTTTGCTTCGAAATCTTCCTCCTTCCAAATTTGGTTGTTTTCTACAAGTATATCGATTTCAGGAATTCGATCTTTATCATTTTTAAAACCTACTACTTTTGAATTGTACATTTTCTTCAATTTTTCATTTCCTCCAACATGGTCATAATGGTGATGAGTATTTAAGATAAATTTTAAGTTTAATTGATTTTTTTCAATTATTTCAATAACTGGCTCAGACTCACTCGGATCAATAACACATGCATTTTTTTTATTTTTATTGAATATTAAGTATGAGTAATTGTCATTTAAACATGGTATTATTTTTACTTCCATTTTAACTTTCTATTAAAAAAATACCTAGATTTGAACTCAAATTTTTTATATTTAGATTAAAATTAGTAATAAATGATTGTTGATCACTTTTAAGAGCAATAGATTTTGACAGTTTAAAATTCTTAGTTTTACTAAAATTAACAAAATCTTTTATCGTACAAAGATGTATGTTTGCAGTGTTGTACCATTCATCTGGTAGCGTCTTTGTTACAGGCATTGTGCCTTTTAATAAAAGATGTAAACCAATTTTCCAATAACCAAAATTTGGTATTGTAACAATTGCTTGTTTTCCAATCCTTAAAAGTTCATTAATCACTTTTTCTGGATTAAGAAAGGCCTGCAGAGTCTGACTTAAAATTACATAGTCAAACGACTTATTTGGAAATTGTTTTAAATCATCCTCCGCATTACCTTCAATAATTGTTAATCCTTTAGCAATACAATTTTGAACTTTAGATTTTGATATTTCTATTCCTCTAATGTTTACTTTTTTTTCTTTGATAAGGAATTCCATTAGAATGCCATCACCACAACCAACATCAAGCACTTGAGAATTTTTGTTAATTAAATCCGATATAATTTTAAATTCTGGTTTCATATTTATTTCTCTAAAAATGACTTATCTAAAAAATTTTTAAGTGCTTTTAAAAAATCTGGAACATCTAACAAAAAGGAGTCATGTCCTTTATCTGATTTAATCTCAACAAATCCCACATTTGCTCCTATGGCATTTAATGCAATAACTATATCTTTATTTTCTTGTGTTGGATAAAGCCAATCTGATGTAAAAGATATTATAAAAAATTTTGCTTTGGTATTTTTGAATGCATTCGACAGATTACCATTATTTTGTTTTACTAAATCAAAATAATCCATCGCTCTGGTTATATATAAGTAGCTGTTAGCATCAAATCTGTCTACAAACACAGATCCTTGGTATCTTAAATAACTTTCGATTTGAAAGTCAGCATCAAATCCAAATTTTAAATCATCTCTCTCTTGGAGTTTTCTTCCAAATTTTTCTTGAAGACCTTTTTTTGATAAATAAGTTATGTGTGCAGCCATTCTAGCAACTGCTAAACCTTTATCTGGAATAGTATTTTTAGATGAATATTCACCATCTTGCCATTTGTGGTCAGCTGCTATTGCCTGTCTTCCAAGTTCATTAAATGCAATATTTTGTGCGGAATGACTAGAAGTACAAGCTATAGGAACTGCAGTTTTAGTCTTATCAGGATAATTACTAACAAATTGTAAAACTTGCATTCCACCCATTGATCCTCCAACAACAGAAAAAAGTTTTTTTATATCAAAGTGATCTAACAAATTTACTTGTGCATTTACCATATCATTAATAGTAATTACTGGAAAATCAGTACCATATATTTTTTTTGTCTCAGGATTTTGATGACTAGGTCCAAAAGAACCCATGCATCCTCCAATAACATTTGCACAAATTACAAAATATTTTTCTGTATCAATAGATTTACCAGGACCAACAGCATAACTCCACCAACCATCTTTATTAGTTACAGGATTAACTCCAGTAACAAACTGATCTCCAGTCAAAGCATGAAAGACTAAAATTGCATTATTTTTATCTTCATTTAATGAACCATAAGTCTCGTAAGCAAGAGGAAAATTATTAATTGTTTTACCACAATCTAATTTAAGTGGCTTATCAATAGTTATTGTTTTTATATTTTCTTTAACATTCATAATTTAAGCAGATTTTTGAATTGTGAGAAAAAAAACTTATTTAGCGGTTTTTTTAAAGCGCTCGCAATTCAGTTAAATCAGCGCAAAATTTTTGTACAAGATGTTATTTAGTATGTCAAATTTAAAAAATTTATTCACTAATACTATATAAAAAGTTGATATTTTAATTATAAAGAGCTTAAAATTTAAAAAAATGACAGCTATAAGATTTAAAAAATTCAATATAGATATTTACAAACCTGGAAGGTCTAGTATCAGGAATATTAAGAAAGTTGTGAAACTTTCAGCAAATGAGTCTGCTTTGGGCGTAAGTTCTAAAGTAAAGAAAATCATATCTAAAAAGAATTTGAGTTTTTTTAGATATCCAGATCCAAAATCAAAAAAATTAAGAATGCAAATATCTAAAAAATTTAAATGTGACATGGAAAGGATTATTTGTGGCTCAGGATCTGATGAAGTAATTCAGATGCTTTGTCAATTATTTCTAAAGCCTAAAGATGAAGTAATCGTTCCTCAATTTAGTTTTTTAATGTATAGAATTTATGCAAAAATTGTTGGTGCAAATGTTATATTTGCAAAAGAAAAAAAATTTAAAATTTCAGTAACAGAAATAATAAAAAAAGTAACAAAAAAAACTAAGATAGTTTTTATAGCAAATCCAAATAATCCAACAGGAACATTTTTAACAAAAAATGAACTTATTAAATTGAGAAAAAAATTAAAAAAAAATGTCTTACTAGTAGTTGATGATGCTTATTATGAATATATGAAAAACCGAAATTATGTGTCCGGTTTAGATTTATTCAAGAATAAAGAAAATGTTTTTATATTAAGAAGGTATCACCATAATAGTTGTTAAAACAAAAAATGTACCCCAATCTCCATTCAGCCAATCAACTAAAGCACCTGAGGAAGAGGCTAAAGTAGTTCTTCCAGCAGTACCAATAGAGGCAAGTAATGCATATTGTGTTGCAGTGTAAGTTCTATCAACTAAAAGTGAAATAAATGCAACGAATGCAACTGTTGCAAATGCAGCTGTTATATCATCAGCGATGACAGCAATTGCAAATAATATCTCAGATTTTCCTATCCATGCCAAAACTGCAAATAAAAGATTAGTTAAAGCCATTAACCCTCCAGCAAAGAACATTGTTTTTATTGTTCCAGCTCTCATCGCCATTACACCACCTAATAAAGTAAACACGACAGTTGTT
>CACKMG010000002.1 GCA_902601235.1 uncultured Pelagibacteraceae bacterium | reverse complement strand
CCTTAGTTCCCCTTTATGTTGCTTGGTTTTTTTTTATGATAAGATTTTATTTAATGCCATGGATTTTAGGTTATTCCGTAATGGGAATGTTATCTTTTCCATTGGAAAGTGAAATTTCGAGACAAATTTACCAATTTTTTAATTCAATTAAATTTTAAAAATTGATACTAGTTATCTCAGTTATCAATGAAAAAAATACAAATTTCACCTTCAATTCTTTCAGCTAATTTTAGCAAACTTGGTGATGAAATTAAGAGACTCGAAGATGCTGGGGCAGATATGGTACATGTTGATGTAATGGATGGACACTTTGTGCCAAATCTAACTATTGGACCACCAGTAATTAAAACTCTAAAAAAAAATTCTTCAATACCATTTGATGTCCATTTAATGATTTCACCTGTTCATAAATACATTCAAGCATATGCGGATGCTGGGGCAGATATAATAACTATTCATCCCGAGGCAACAGACAATCTTCAAAATTCAATTAATAAAATTAGAGAATTAAAAAAAAAAGTAGGAGTTTCATTAAATCCAGAAACAAAGGTTAATATTATAACTGAATTTTTACATCAAATAGATTTAGTATTAATAATGAGTGTAAATCCTGGGTTTGGTGGACAAAAATTTATGCCTGAAGTTTTAGGTAAAATCAAAGAACTTGTAAGTATTCGTAAAAAGGAGAAATTAAATTTTGATATCGAAATTGATGGAGGTATCAATTTTGAAAACTCTAAACTAGCTATTGAAGCAGGTGCAAATATACTAGTCTCTGGAACTACTATTTTTAAAAGTAATAATGGAGATATCAAAACAAATATAGATTTATTGAGATCTACATAAGTTAAAGTCTCAATTTATCTTTTTCAAATATGTTAAATTTTTTTAGAAGAATTTATCTGAGCTCTATTTTCTATGATAAAAAAATCTCAAAAACTTATAATTATGATTTTAAATATAAGCCAAGTAATCATCTCTTAACTTCAATAATTAAAGTTCAAACAAAAAAAATCAATATTGATGACTTTTCCCTGGAAAATGTTTGGATAAATAAAAAACTTAATCAAAAACAAATTAATAAATTGAATAATTTTTTTTGGCTTTTAGGCCTTGATCTCAAATCATCTAGTATGTCAGTGCAGTTAATAATAAAAAATTGGATTGAAATTAATTATAAATATAACATAAAAAATTGGAACTTTAAAACAACATCAAAAAGAATTATTTCCTGGTTATCAAATTCAAAACTCACTTATGACAATAGTATTGATCAATACAAAAAAGATTTTAATCAAATTATTCTAAAACAAACATCTCATCTAATTAACCAAATTGATAGAGTAGACAATCCTAATGACAAATTGGTAGGAGCTTCAGCAATAATTTTAGTTGGATTATGTTATAATGATTATAAAAATTTAACTTTAAAAGGTTTAAATAATTTAAGAAAAATTATAAAGAACGATTTAGACAGTTATGGTTTTCCTAAGTCTAGGAATATTCATTTATTAATTTTTTTTTTAAAATATTTAATCCTAATAAGGGAATGGTTCAAAGAATCTCAAAATGAAATTCCCGAATTTATTAATGAAAATATATTTTACCTTGGACAATACTATGCTTTTTTTTGGCAAAATATAAATTTAGATTTACTTTTTAATGGAAATAATAAGTCAGATAATACTAATTTTGATTTATATCTTAAAAGACTTGGTTATTCATTTAAAAATGAAAAAAACGAAATTGGAAATTATGTAATTTTAAAAAATAAGGGGAAAATAATTGTTATGGATTTAGGATCATCGCCAAATAGAAAGTTCTCAAGGGATTATCAAGCAGGCGCTTTATCCTTTGAATTTATATCAGATGGTGAAAAAGTGTTTACAAATCCAGGATATTATAGTGAAAAAAATATAAAATTAAACGAGTTATGTAAATCTTCAGCTTTACATAATGTTTTAACAATCGATGATAATTCATCATGTAAATTTAAAAAAAAGAATGATTCGGAACTAGAAATCAAAGAAGGTTTAAAAATTACACAAAAAAATATTATTTTTGAAAAAAACTATTGGAAAATAATGGGTGAACATGATGGTTATCTAAAAAAATATAATTTGTTATATAAAAGAGAAATAGAATTTTATCCTGAAAAAAATAAATTAATTGGACTTGAAAAAATTATGGGAAAAAAAACAATTCCAAATCTTAAATTTGATATTCGTTTTCATCTAAGTCCATTAGCCAAAATTATGAAGACACAAGACAATAAATCAGTACTAATAGAACTTGAAAATGCAGGATGGAAATTTACTTGTGATGATTATGAAATTGATATTGATAATGGTATTTATTTCGCTAATAAAAATACATACTCTGAAAATCAAAATATTTTTATTTCGGGTATAACTAATTCACAAAGTAATAAAATTAAATGGGAGTTATCTAAGATTTAATGAACAAAATAAAAACGGCTTTAATATCTGTATCAGACAAAAGAAATTTACAAAACCTTTTATCAGTGCTCAGAAAATATGACATAAAAATTATTAGTTCAGGTGGTACGTTTAGGGAAATTAAAAAGTTAGGATTTAATTGTATAGAAGTTTCCAAATTCACAGAATTTCCAGAAATTTTAGACGGTCGAGTTAAAACACTTCATCCAAAAATTCATGGTGGTATACTTAGCAAAAGAGGAAATAAAAAGCATTCAAAAGAAGTAAGAGATAATAATTTAGAAAATATTGATTTAGTAATAGTGAATTTTTATCCATTTGAAAAAAAAATAGAAACTAGTTCAAATCATAATCAAATATTAGAAAATATTGATATTGGGGGACCTACAATGGTACGAGCTGCGGCTAAAAATTATCAAGATGTTACTGTATTAACATCATCAAACCAATATTATGATCTAGCAAATCAATTAAAAAAAAATCATGGTGCTACTTCTCTTGAATTTAGAAAAAAAATGTCACAAAGTGCATTTACTGAAACTGCATATTACGACTCATTAATAGCAAATTATTTTAATGAATTTACCAGAAATTCTTTTCCACAAAAAAAGATTATTCATTCAAAATTAATAGAACAACTTAGATATGGGGAAAATCCACATCAGAAAAGTAGTATTTATTCATTCGGCAATTCATTGCAATTAAAACAATTAAATGGAAAACAACTTAGTTATAATAATTTTAATGATATCTATGCAGCTTTGACTATATCAAAATCACTTCCTATTAATAAGGGTATTGTTATAGTAAAACATGCTAATCCTTGTGGAGTATCTATAATTAATAATAAAATCAAATGTTATCAGTCTGCTTTAGCATGCGATCCTATTAGTGCTTTTGGTGGAATAGTCTCATGTAATTTTAAAATAAACACCAAATTAGCTTGGGAATTAAACAAAATCTTTTTTGAAGTTATAATTGCGAATGGTTTTGAAAAAAAAGCACTTAAAATTTTAAAAAAGAAAAAAAATCTTAGATTAATTGATGCTAGCACTTTTTCATTTAATGAAAAATTTAAAATTAATTCTTTTAATAATGCAATTTTATTACAAGAAGAAGATCAAATTAAATTTAAGCGTAATGAATTCAAAATTGTCTCAAAGATAAAACCAAATAATCAACAAATGAAAAATTTGATTTTCGCTTTTAATATTTGTAGATATGTAAAATCTAATGCTATCGTATTAGCACATAAAGAAAGCACAGTTGGAATAGGATCTGGTCAACCAAGTAGAGTTGATAGTTGTCAAATTGCAATAAACAAAATGAAAAAGTTTGTTAACCCTCTAGAAAATATTATTGCAGCTTCTGATGCTTTTTTCCCTTTTGTAGATGGCGTAGAACAATTAGTTCAAGCAGGTGTAAAAGCAATTATACAACCCTCTGGATCAATAAATGATAAAAAAATTATTAAATATGCAAATGATACAGGTACAATTTTAGTTTTTTCAAAAACAAGACACTTTAGACACTAGATATTTGATCTATTTTTGCAGCAAGTATAAAATCACTCTCTGCCAAACCTTTTATTGCATGTGTGTATATTTTAATTCTCGCATATCCCCACCCAAACCATAAATCAGGGTGGTGACCCTCATTTTCAGCTATTTCTCCAACTTTATTTACAAATTCTTGACTTTGTAAAAAATCATCAAATTTGAAATTTTTAATTAAATGAAAGCCGTCTATTTTATCCTCTAAAACTTCCCAATTATCAATTTTTTTAAGATATTTATGTATTTCCTCAGAATTAAAAGGAGGAATTTTCCCCTCACAGGGCACACATTTTTTATTCGCTAAATCACTCATAATTTTTTTGGAGCGGGCAAAGGGGGTCGAACCCTCGACCTTCTCGTTGGCAACGAGACGCTCTACCACTGAGCTATGCCCGCACACGAGGCAATATAATTATAAGTTTTTTTTAATTCAAGTAATATTAAATGTGATATAATTTTAAAAATATATGAAAAAAGAAGATTTACCGAAAAAAATTGCTGTTTTTCCACTGAGTAATTTCATTATTTTTCCAAATACATCTGTACCATTAAATATATTTGAGCCAAGATATATTGATATGGTTAACGACAGTATGAATGCCAACAAATTTATTGGTATGATACAGCCTAAAGCAGCAAAAAATAATATAACCGAAATAAAAGATCTTCATCAAATTGGCTGTCTAGGAAAAATAACCAATTTTAAAAAATTAAAGGATGGAAGATATTTAATTGAATTAAAGGGTTTAATTAGATTTAAAATTGTAAAAGAAATTGGATCTAATAGGAGATATAGAGAGTTTGAGGTAGATTTTAATGAATATTTAGATGATCTTTCAGAACAAGTAGAGAAAATTCAATTTTCAGATTTGGAACTTATCTTTAAAAATCTCAAATCATTGTTTGAAAAAAGAGGTTTTATTATTAATTGGAAAGCACTTGAAAAACAAAATTTAAATGAAACTATAAATGCTTTAGCAATGGCATCACCTTTCAATTTAGAAGAAAAGCAAATTCTTTTGGAGTCAAAAAATCTTCACTCTAGAAAAACAAAGATTTCAGAAATTTTAAGCACTTATATTTATGATGAATTTAATAACACAACGATTCAATAATGATTGATGGTTAAAAAATCAGGCCTTGATCAGCTATTTTTTTAAAAGTATTATTAAACAATTTATTCCTTCCCAAAAGTTGAACAGATTTACTTAAAAAAGTATTATTTAACTTATTCTCAAAATTAAAGTATTCATAAATAAAATCTATACTTTTTGAAAAAATATAATTTTTATGTTTTATTTTTTTTTCAAAATCAAAAAAAATAGAATTATCTAAAGGTAAACCAAGTTTCTTTCTAAATTTAATCAATTCCAATATATCTTTAATATCTCTTAAAGACATGTTGAATCCTTGTCCTGCTAAAGGATGCAACTTATGTAAATTATCTCCGAAGGCTAAAACATTTTTATAATGATAAGATCTCAAATTTAGTGATTTTAATTTGAATTTAATTGGTTTATCAATTTTATTGATTATACATTTATCATTATACTTAGAATTAAATATATTTATATGTTCCTCTAAATTAAGATTACTTCTATTTTTTATAGAATAAACAATTGACGTTTCTGTTCTAGAAATTGGCAAAAAAGCAAAAGGCCCATTTTTGGTAAATATTTGTATAGCTATATTATTATTGTTAATTTTTTTATGGTGAATAATTGTAGCATAAGCAAAACTTTTATAGTTTTTATCTATTTTTTTAAAAAATAATTTTTTGGATAATTCATTATTAGAATCACAATTAAAAACTAGATCATATTTTTTAATTATAATTTCTTCCTCTTTTACTTTTTTCTTTAATCTAAAAAGTTTATTTTTTTTTAATTCTTGATGTAAATAGTTAAATAAATCGTCATTCCTTATAATTGAAAATAAAGATTTATCAAAATTTTCAAATTTTAATATTTTTTCTAAATTTAAATTTTCATTGTAAATTTCAATTTTATTTATATTCCAACATAATTTTTGAATATCTAATATATTTTGATTAAAAAAATCTGTGTTTGATTTTGAAATTCCTATAGTTCGAATTTTATTTTGAGTATATTCATTATTTTTATAATAAATGTCTACGTATATGCCTTGGTTAACCAAAGTTTTAGCTAAAGTTAAGCTTGTTAATCCGTTGCCTATGATACAAATTTTCATAATATTTTTAATTTTAACAACAAAAATTAGATGATACAAAGTGGTAAATTTGATTCATCTAATATGGACATAAAAAAACTTGCTAATTCAATAACAATTTTTATTGTTAAAAGATTAATTGAAATTTATGGCATTTTTATTTCAATTCTTGGAGTTTTATTACTTCTATCTTTTGTTTCTTATTCTCCTGATGATCCAAACTTTATTTTTCCTAAAGATACTGAAATTCAAAACTTTTTGGGATTTCAAGGTAGTTATACTTCGGACCTTTTTTTTCAATCAATTGGATTAATTGCTTTTTTAATTCCACTTACCTTTTTTCTTTCTGGGATTAATACTTTTAGAAAAAAAGAATTTTTTTTATTTATAGAAAATTTATTTTTTGTCATATTGTATTGTCTTCTTGGATCATTATTTTTTAATTATTTTTATAATGAATCTTTCAATCTTTACATAAATGGTAATGGAGGTTTCGTTGGTAACTACTTAAATCAAACTTTTATAAATTCATTAATTAGTCCTTACGAAAATTTTATTTATTATCTATTAATTATTATAATTTCAATTTTATTTTTATTAAGTGTAAATTTTAATTTAAATGAATTTATGAAAATTATTAAAAGATTAAAAGGAAAAAAATATGAAAAAAATTATACAAATAAAGATGAACTAATTAATGAATATATTCCCCAAGAAGAAATTAAAAATTTAATACAAGAAGATCTACCATTTATTAAAGCCGAAAATTCTTCATCTCAAAGTAAAAGAAAATTTAGTCTACCAACTATCAACTTATTAAAAATACCTTCAAAAAAAGAAAGAGAGAAATTAAGCCAAAATGTAAATTTCAATCCAGAATTTTTGGAAAAAATACTTTTAGACTTTGGTGTCAATGGAAAAATAAAAAAAGTTAGTCATGGACCAGTAGTTACTTTAAGCGAATTTGAACCTGCCGCCGGAATAAAAGTATCTAAGATAATTAATCTTTCAGATGATATAGCAAGAAATACAAGCTCTGAGTCAGCTCGTATATCTACTATTCCAGGTAGTAATACAGTTGGTATAGAGCTACCAAACTCTTCTAGAGAAAATGTTTACCTGAGTGAAATTTTAGACAACCCAGATTTTAAAAGAAAAGAAACAAAATTACCAATAGCGTTAGGAAAGAATATTTCTGGTAAACCAATAATAGGTGATTTAGCATCTATGCCTCATTTGTTAATCGCAGGTACTACAGGGTCAGGAAAATCAGTTTGTATTAATACAATTATCTTATCTTTATTATATAGACATACACCTGACAAATGTAAGTTTATTTTAATTGATCCAAAAATGTTAGAATTATCAACTTATGAAGGTGTCCCTCATTTACTCTGTCCCGTTATCACCGAAGCAAAAAAAGCTGCTTCAGTTTTAGGTTGGGTTGTTAAAGAAATGGAAAGTAGATACAGATTAATGACAAGGGAAGGAGTTAGAAATATTGATGGATATAATTCTAAACATAAACTCCCAATGCCTTATATCGTGGTAGTAGTGGATGAAATGTCAGATTTAATGCTAGTTGCGGGTAAAGAGATTGAAAATTACATTCAAAAATTATCTCAAATGGCAAGAGCAGCTGGAATTCATATTATCATGGCAACACAAAGACCCAGTGTAGATGTAATCACCGGAACTATTAAAGCAAACTTTCCAACACGAATATCTTTTCAGGTCACATCGAAAATTGATAGCAGAACAATTTTAGGAGAACAAGGCGCTGAACAATTATTAGGAAAAGGAGACATGCTTTATATGTCATCAGCTAATAAAATGGTAAGAATTCATGCGCCTTTCGTTTCTGATGATGAAATCGAAAAAATAAACAATTTTATTAGGTCTCAAGAAGAGCCAGATTATGTTGATGAAATACTAAATTTTGCAGATGAAAAAGAAATTAGCGAAAGCTCAAAAAGTCAGGGAGAAAAAGATGAACTATATCAAACAGCGGTAGAAATAATAAAATCTGAAGGTAAAGCATCGACCTCTTTTTTACAGAGAAAATTACAAATAGGATACAACAGAGCTGCACGAATAATAGACATGATGGAAGCAGATGGGATCGTTAGCAAAGCAAATCATGTTGGAAAACGTGATGTTCTTTAATGAAAAAATACTTTATTTTTTTATTTTTATTATTTTTTACAAACAAAGTATCTGCATCAATTAAAGAAAATATTATTAAAAATTTAGAAAATACCCAAAGTTTATCATTTAATTTTGAACAAAATATTAATGGAAAAATCGAAAATGGTAATTGTAAACTTGAGTATCCAAAAAAAATTTTTTGTAAATATAACCTTAATAATAATAAAAAATTAGTTTCCAATGGCAGATCGCTAGTAATTAAAACAACTAATAGTTATTATATTTATCCAATTGAAAGAACACCTCTAAATTTAATTTTAGATAAAGAATTTTTATTAAATAAAATAAAAAATTTAAAACAAAAAGATATAGATGATAAATACATTAATTTTATCTTTTTCGAGAATGAAAATGAAATAAATATATTTTTTGATAAAAAAAACTACAATTTAATTGGTTGGCAAACCACAGATATTTACCAAAATCTTAGTATTACTTATTTAAATTCAATTAAAAAAAACCAAAAATTTAAAAAAAAATTATTTAGGCTTCCATCTCAAAATTAAATTGTAACTGTTTCTTTTTTAAAAACTTTCATCCCTCTTGAAATATAATTATTTAAAGCATTTTTATGATCTAAAGAACAAGTATGAACCCAAACTCTTTTTGGTTTGTTAAAGAATGATTTTTTAATTGCGATTGATAATAAATAAGATCCTAATTTTTTATTGTGATATTCCTCGAGTAAACCTAAATAAGCTATTTCAGTTTCATCTTGATGAATATTGAGCTCAAAATATCCAACCAAATCATTACTCTTTTTTAAAACATAAGTTTTTACTTTTTTACTTGATGAATAATCAATCCATTGTTTTTCACTCCAGTCCAATCTATCTATCCACCTATGATTTTTACCTATATTTTTATAAAAAAATCTATTTAATTGAAAATTAGGTGGATTAACTAAATCAATGTTGAACTCTTTTGAAGGCGAATTCGACTCAACTAAATCGTCAAGTGAATATATTTCCAAATAATTTCTATCTATTTTATTCACTCAACCATTTTGCCTACCTTTTCGCCTCCAAATAGATGGAAATGCAAATGAGGTACTTCTTGGCCTCCATGCTCACTAATGTTAGCTAATGCTCTATAACCTTTGCCAGTATCAACTGATATACCCAATTTTTTTGCAACAATATTTATTCCTTTTAGTAATCCAACCATTTCCATTGAGGAAGCTTTTTCGCTAAAATCATCAAGGTCTATATATTTACCCTTGGGTATTACTAGGACATGAATTTTTTTTTGTGGGTTAATATCATGAAAAGATAACACAAAATCATCTTCATAAATTTTTTTACAAGGAATTTCTCCTCTTAAAATTTTAGCAAAAATGTTGTTATCATCGTAAGTCATTTTTTTCTTTTGTTTAATTCATTCATAACATCCTCAATTTTCACATCATTCGCTTCTAAATACATTATTAAGTGATAAAAAACATCTGCTGCTTCATGGATCTTATTTGAATTATTTTCTACAGCTTCGATAAGTTCATTAATTTCTTCTAAGATCTTCTCTTTGCTCAAAGATTTATTGCTTAGTAATTTATTAGTATAAGAACCATCAACAGGAAATTTTTTTCTTTCTCTTGCTAGATTGAATAAATTTTCTAAAGTGCTTAACATATTAAATTCTAACAGGTATTCCTTTTGAGTCCAAATATTCCTTTGCTTCTTTTAATGAATATTTTCCGAAATGAAATATAGATGCTGCTAAAACAGCACTAGCTTTACCTAGCTGAATTCCATCAACCAGATGATCTAAATTTCCTACTCCTCCTGATGCAATAACAGGAATATTTACTTTAGATGAAATATTAGACATTAAATCAATATCATAACCAACTTGTGTTCCATCTCTATCCATTGAAGTTACTAATAACTCTCCTGCGCCATTTTCTTCCATTTGTTTTGCATACTCTAAGGCATCAATACTGCTATTATTTCTTCCTCCATGTGTAAATACTTCCCATTTATCTCCATTCCTTTTCGCGTCGATCGCAACAACAATGCATTGTGAGCCAAATTTTTTTGAACTATCAATAACTACTTTTGAATTTTCAACTGCAGCAGTATTAATTGAAACTTTATCTGCTCCGCAATTAAGTAATCTATTTATATCTTCTACACTTCTAATTCCACCACCTACTGTTAAAGGAACAAAGCATTTCTTTGAAGTTTTTCGCACAACATCATAAATAATATTTCTATTTTCATTAGATGCTGTTATATCTAAAAAACAAATTTCATCTGCCCCACCATCACTATAGATTTTTGCTTGCTCTACAGGATCTCCTGCATCCTTTAGATCAACAAAGTTGATACCTTTAACAACACGTCCATTTTTAACATCTAAACAAGGAATAATTCTATTTTTAAGCATCCTCTTTTACCAATTCTTCTAATTTGATATCACCATCGTAAATAGCTTTACCAACTATTATACCTTCAACATTTTTTAGATTCTTTGCTTTTTTAATATCATCTATTGATGAAACTCCACCAGATATAATCACAGGACAATTGGATATCTCAGCAACTTTAAATGTTTCATCGAAATTTGGACTTTGTTTCATACCATCTCTATTAATATCAGTATAAATCAATCTACTTACACCATAGTCATTAACCTCCTTTAAATAATCTAGCATCAATTGATTGGAGTTTTCTTTCCATCCAAACACACACAAAAACCCATCTTTAACATCCAGGCCTAAAGCAATTTTATCAGGAAACTTTTTACATGCTTCTTTTAAAAAATTTTTATCCTTAATTGCTGCACTTCCTAAAATAATTTTTTCAGCACCAGCATCAATATATTTTTGAATATCTTTGAGATTTCTAATACCACCACCTATTTCTACATTTAAATTAAATTTTACAACAATATCTTTAATAATATCTTGATTTACTGTTTCACCAACTAATGCACCGTCTAAATCAATAATGTGTAGATTTTTAAAACCGAGATTTTTATATTTTTCTGCTTGCTTAACTGGAGATATTTCGTACTCGATTTTTTTATCAAAATCTCCCTTAACTAATCTTACACATTTTTTATCTTTAATATCTATCGCGGGAAATATTTTCATTTTAATTTTTTATCTCTATTTCTGATATTGTTGAATTCATATTAATACTGTTTTCCTTTTCTTTTTTAGGAAAAGTATTTTTCTTTCCATTTTCAATATTTTGGCAAGCACTTAAAATTAAAAACACTAGAGTCAAGAAATTAGTTTTCATTGTCTTATAAGTTAATAAAATTATCAATTATTTTAAGTCCCGCTTTGTCACTTTTTTCTGGATGAAATTGAGTTCCAAAAATATTTTCTTTTTCGACAGAACAAACAATATTTGAGGAATAATCTGTTGTTGCTAAGATCATATTTTTGTCTTCTGGAATAAATTCATAACTGTGAACAAAGTACATATGTGAATTGTTCTCTATATTTCTAAAAATCTTGCTATCTTTTACAATATTGATTTGATTCCAGCCAATATGAGGAAGTTTATACTTTCCATTCTGATTATCTATTTTTGAAACTTTTCCTGAAATCCAACCTAATCCTTTTGTTTCAGTTTCTTCATAACCCATATCAGCAAACATTTGAAGACCTACACAAATTCCAAGAAGAGTTTTTTTGTTGATCATTACAAATTCGTTCAGCGCATCTGTAAGGCCATCAATCTTGGTTAAAGCATCTATACAACTTTTAAATGATCCCTGCCCTGGTAAAACTAATTTATCACTTGATTTGATTTTATTTAAATCTGAGGTAACAGCTAAATTTACTTTATCTTTGGCAACTTCTCTAAAAGAGTTTATTACTGAGCTTATATTGCCCGAATTATAATCAACAATTGTAACATTCATTAAATTTATAAAGAACCTTTGGTAGAAGGAATTGATTTTTTATTCCTTGGGTCCATTTCTAATGCACTTCTTAAAGATCTTGCTAATCCTTTAAAGCAGGACTCAATAATATGGTGGCTATTATCACCGTAAATATTTTCAATGTGTAGAGTTATTCCTGCTGCTTGTGAAAATGCTTGAAACCATTCTTTAAATAATTCCGTATCCATCTCTCCAAGCTTTTCAACTTTAAGATTAACTTTCCAAATTAAATAAGGTCTGTTTGATACATCGATTGCGACACGTGTTAATGTTTCATCCATAGGAATCATTGCATGCGCATATCTTCTAATTCCAACAAATTTTTTTGATGCTTTTTTTAAAGCCTCTCCAATTGCAATACCTGTATCTTCAGTGGTATGATGTAAATCAATATATGTATCTCCTTTAGCTTTAATATTCATATCAATAGATGAATGCTTAGATAGCTGCTCTAACATATGATTGAGAAAACCTATCCCAGTATCTATTTTATACTTTCCCTTACCATCAATATTTAGATCAACACTAATGCTGGTCTCTTTGGTTTTTCTACTTATTTTACCTTTACGCTTCATAATTTAAAACAGGTATACATATATTATTCAATTATGGCAATAATACTAAACCTGGGCTTGAACTATCAAAATTAATATCCATTTATAATCTATGACAACAATTGTATTAGTAAGAAGAAATAATGAAGTAGTTGTAGCGGGTGATGGCCAAGTAAGCATGGGAAATACTGTTGTTAAAAGCACAGCTTCTAAAGTTAGAAAGATTGAAAAAAAAGGTGTTGTTGCAGGATTTGCAGGATCTACTGCAGATGCGCTTACTTTATTTGAAAGACTTGAGGCAAAATTAGAGAAACATGCCGGTAATTTATCAAGGGCAGCTGTGGAGCTAGCTAAAGATTGGAGAACGGATAAATATTTAAGAAGATTAGAGGCTTTAATGGCTGTTGGAGATAAAGAAAACAGCTATATAATTTCTGGTACTGGAGATGTTTTGGAACCTGAAGGTGACGTAATTGGAATCGGTTCAGGAGGCAATTATGCGCTAGCGGCTGGAAAAGTTTTAATGGGGACTGAAATGAATGCAGAAGAAATTGCAAAAAAAGCTATAGAAGTAGCAGCAGAGATATGTGTGTTTACAAACAATAATGTTAAAATAGAAAAAATATAATGGATAATTCTAACGTTACAAAATTGCATCCAAAAGAAAAAGATCAAAAATCGGAAAATACAGTAGGTAGTTCACTCTCACCTCGAGAAATTGTCTCCGAACTTGATAGGTTTGTCGTTGGTCAAAATAAAGCCAAAAAAGCTGTAGCAGTAGCATTAAGAAATAGATGGAGAAGACAAGCCTTAAAAGGTGAAATGAAAAACGAGGTTCTTCCAAAAAATATTTTAATGATTGGACCAACTGGAGTTGGAAAAACGGAAATTTCAAGAAGATTATCAAAATTAGCAGAAGCGCCTTTTGTTAAAGTTGAAGCAACAAGATTTACTGAAGTTGGTTATGTTGGAAGGGATGTTGAACAAATTATAAGAGATCTAATTGAAATAGCCATATCAATGGAAAAAGTTAAAAAAAGAAAAGAGGTATACTCTAAAGCTCAAAAACTAGCAGAAGAAAAAGTTTTAGACGCACTTGTTGGAAAAAAAGCAAGTTTGGCTACAAGAGAGAGTTTTCGAAAAAGATTAAGAAATGGTGATCTAGATGATAATGAAATTGAAATAGCTGTTAGCGATACTGGTGGAAGTGGTGCATCGTTTGAAATACCTGGAATGCCTGGAGCTAATGTAGGTATGATAAACATTGGAGAAATGCTTGGTAAATCTATGGGAGCTAAAGAAAAAAAGAAAAAAATGACAGTTAAAGAGTCTCACGAAATTTTAATCAATGATGAATCTGATAAATTGATTGAACAAGATAAAATTATTAAAACAGCAAAAATATCGACTGAAAATAATGGAATAGTTTTTTTAGATGAAATAGATAAAATTTCTGGAAGAACTGATAGGATTGGTGGTGATGTATCTAGAGAAGGTGTTCAAAGAGATTTATTACCTTTGATTGAAGGAACAACTGTAAATACTAAATACGGTCCAATTAAAACAGATCATATACTGTTCATTGCATCTGGAGCATTTCAACTTGCAAAACCTTCAGATTTATTACCAGAGCTTCAAGGGAGATTACCAATAAGAGTAGAACTAGAAGCTCTTACAAGTGATGATTTTAAAAGAATACTAAAAGAACCTGATTATAGTTTAATTAAACAATACATAGCATTGTTAAAAACTGAAAATGTTGATTTAGAGTTTTCAGAGGATGGTATTGATGCTATTGCAAAAATTGCTTCAGAAGTAAATACAACAGTTGAAAATATTGGTGCAAGAAGATTACATACCATAATAGAAAAAATATTAGATGACATAAGTTTTACTGCAACTGACAGATCTGGAGAAAAAATTATAATTAACAAAGAATATATTAATAAAAACCTTGATAATTTAGTAAAAGATACTGACCTTTCAAAATTTATTTTATAATCTTTTTTTTAAAAAAATATAGAAAGCGCCGCTTCCACCATCCTCAATTTCTGCATCTGAAATATTAATGATTTTGCCCATTAATTCAGAATTTTTTTTGATATAATCTGGCACAGAGTATCTTAGTATACTAAGATTTTTTGAAACATAAGGATTCTTTTCGTTTTGTGAATGAAGTCCCTTTCCTGTAATTATTAATAATTTTCTTACACCATTTTTATAAGATTCATTTATAAAGCTCTCTACTTTACTGTTCGCTTCTCCTAAAGAGTAACCATGTAAATCAAATTTTTTAGTTTTAGTTACTTCCTTTTGGATATACTTAGAATCTTTATCGGGTAAGCTTTCGTCTTTAGATAAAAAATCTTTCCAATCTTTTTTATCTTTATCTGAAATTTTGTTACTCAATTATGTTAAAATATCTACTAATTGCCAATTTGGGTTGTTAGATCTCATATCTCTTGAAAAGACCCAAGTATCATAGATTTTTTTAATTTTTTCAGGATCACCAGATATAATTTTTTTATCCTTGTCTCTTATACAAGTAATTACCTCACCAACAAAGTCTACAGTCACTTGAAGTAAATTATTATTCTTTTTATGTTCTTTAATATCTGCTGAATTTACACCAATGAAAGTTATTTCAGCGAAATGACCCTTGTTACTTCTTTCTTTTAAAGCTTGATTAAACTGTTCTTGTATTTTTTGACTTAACAAAGGTTTGCTTTTTATAAGTTTATTATCGTCATCACTGAAGTCAGTAATAATAGTTTCGTAAGCTATTTTAGCACCTTTTAAAAAATCTTTTTGGGCATTTTCATCAAAATTAAGATTTTGTTCTTTTTTTAATTTTGCATCTACGTTTTTTAAAATTTCCTCAAATTGAGGAGCAGATTTACCTTCAAAACCTGTTCTTTTTCCAAGAATTCCTCTTAGTCTTAAAAAAATAAACCCTGCAATCATTGCAAGCAAAATTATATCTATATATTCAAAACTATAATTCATGAATATAACTTAATTACTATGTTGAATAATTTCAACTAACAATTACATTAAAGACAAATGAACACAGTTCTTTTAACCATTATTTTAGTTCCAATAATCGAAATTTATCTATTCATTAAAGTGGGAGGACAAATTGGAGCTTTTAATACAATTTCACTGGTATTTATTACAGCCATTGTCGGTGTAATTTATGCAAGATACGAAGGGTTAAATACTCTAAAATCAGGGATTATACAGTTTACTAAAAACGAGTTGCCAGCTTACGAAATAATTTCTGGCGCTACAATTGCTTTGGCTGCTATCATGTTAATAATCCCCGGTTTTGCAACTGATGTCTTGGGATTTTTATTATTATTTCCATTATCAAGAAAATTATTTTTAGGAAAATTTTTAAAAAAATTTAAAAAAAAAACTTCTGTAAAAAAAACTTATATAGATGGAGAATTTGAAGATATTGAAGATGACAAAAACAGAAAAATATAAGATTTTAACAAAATATATAAAAGATATGTCGAGTGAAACTCCTGACATTGAAACGTTCTTATTTGTAAAAAAAAATATAGCGAAATATCAATTAGATATTGGTATAACTTCTAAACCTTTAAAAGATAAATTAGTAGAGATCAGCACAACCCTTAAATATGAAGATAAAAATCAAGATAATAAAAAATCTTATTTTGAAATAGTATTTTGCACAGTAATAAAAGTAAGTGAAGAGATTAAGGAAAAAAAGGACATTGAAAAAATAATTCTTTGTGATGTTCAAAAAGATATTTATCCAAATATAGAAGCATCATTTTTAAATTTACTCCATAATTCAGGTTATCCAGAAGTAAAATTTGAAAAAAAAATTGACTTTGAAAAGCTCTTCAATCAAAGATTTAATTAAAAAAATTCTTTTTTAAGTTAGTTTTCAAAAATTCTTCATGGTTAATTTTTTCCTCATCAGAGGGCTTTATAATCTTCTTAAAATAGTCAATATTTTTATAAACAATATTTGACCTTTCCATTTCAGAATTTTTAAAATTCAAAGTAGGTTCTTTTTGGTCAATTAAATTTATATATACTTTTGATAATAATTCACAATCGACTAAAGCAGTATGTTTTTTTCTTTTAGAATTATCAATCCTATATCTTTTACAAAGTGCATCTAGACTGTTAAAAGATCCTGGGAATTTGTCTCTTGCTAAAACAACAGTATCTATAATTTCATTATTAATTAAATCTTTACCTGCTATTTTCAATTCATTATTTAAATGCGATAAATCAAATTCAGCATTATGAATAATTAATTTTTTTCCTTTTATATAAATTAAAAAATCATCAACTATTTCATTAAATTTTTTTTTATCAGACAAGAATTCATCCGTATATCCATGAGTTTCTAAAGCCTTTTCAGAAACTTTCCTCCCTGGATTTAAATAGCAATGGAAGTTGTTGTTTGTGGGGATATAATTTTCTAGTTCAATACATCCTATCTCGACTATTCGGTGACCCTCTTTAACAGATAATCCTGTTGTTTCTGTATCAAGAACAATTTCTTTCATTATTATAATTGTTTTAAAATATATTTAACATATTTTAAGACTGTTTTCCTCGTAAAATCATTTTTTATGATAAATTGAGATTTTTTCTTTTTATAATCTACAGGAAATTGAATTTTTTTAAATATATATAATAATTTTTGATCAAAATTTTTTCTTTTTTTTAATTTTTTTTGAATATCAAATTTATTAGATTGTACAAATACAAGGATATCACCTTTTTTGTTAATTTTATTTTCTAACAAAAGAGGGACATCTAGAATAACAGCTTTTTTATTTTTATTTCGCTTTAGAAAGAGGTTCATTTTTTTTCTTATTTCTAAATGAACAATCTTTACAATTTTTTTTAAATTGTTTCTTTCATCTAGAATAGCATTTAAAACTTCATGTTTTTTAATAGGAAATTTATTAAAATATTTTGGTAAAATTTTTTTTAATTTATAAAATATTTTTTTATCATTTTTGTATAATTTACTTACCTCTTTATCTGCATTAAAAACTGGAAATCCGAAACATCTGGCCACATAACTTTTACCCGATCCAATGTTTCCTAATATTCCAATTCTTTTCATTTATTCAAAAGTTTATATACTTCATTGTTAATTTTTGGATAAATATTGTGCCAAATATTAAAAGCAGCGGCAGCTTGATAAATAAACATCTTTTTCCCATTTTCGGTTTTGTTGCCCCTTTTTTTGGCTTTTTTTAAGAAATTTGTTTCTTGAGGATTATATATTACATCATAAAAAAATTTTTCTTTTTCAACGTTGGAAAAATCTAAATTTATTTCATCCTTAATATCAAGACCTAAACTTGTAGCATTAATAATCATATCAAAGTTTGGTATTTCTCCCCAGTCAACTATAGATATGTTATTGAATAAATTTCTTAAAAGGTCGGCTTTACTTCTTGTTCTATTTGTTATTATAATTTCTGAGACGTTTGTTTTATTTAAAGCATAAATTATAGACGGTACCACTCCTCCAGCTCCTAGTATAAAGATTTTTTTTCTATATAAGTCAAATTTAGTTTCTTTAATTGCAATTTCAAATCCTTCGACATCTGTGTTATGACCCACTAATTTATTGTTATTTAAATAAATTGTGTTGACTGATTGAGTGTTTCTAGACTCTAAACTTAACTCATCCATATAAGGGATGATATCTTTTTTAAACGGAACTGTTACGTTTGCTCCATTTATTTCTAAATTTTTTATTTTTGAGGTTAAATCTTTTAAATCATTCAAATTTAATTTTTTCTTTTTATAAATCGCATTTATATTATTTATTTTAAACCAATAATTATGAAGTTGTGGTGAATTTGAATGTTCTATAGGATTTCCAATAACCAAATAATTTTTCATAGAGATTTATAATTATTTAAGTACGCTTTAATTTCTCTTACGGGGAGACCCATTATTGTATTTTCATCTCCCTCAATACTTGAAAATAAATTTCTTCCCTCACCTTCAATTTGATATACATTGTAAGCATATAGTGCTTCGTCGGATATTTTTGCTAAATATTCTTTTAATTCTTTTTCGCTAAAATTTTTCATTTTTAATGATGCTTTTTCTGAATGATTCCAAACCATTTTCCCATTTTTGGAAATGCAAACTGAACTAATTAAATAGTGTTTTTTACCATTAAGTCTTTTAAGAATATTAAGTGCTTCTTCTCTATTAATTGGTTTAGATATAATTTGACCATCTAAATCAATCACACTGTCTGCCCCCAAAACAATAGTCTCAGGATTTTTAAGACTAACTTTATTAGCCTTTAACTCTGCTAAATTTTTAGAAATTATTGTTGGAGAAGCTTTTTTGTTTATTAAGCTATTTTTTACTACATCTTCATCCACATTGGATGGTTCTGCTCGATTTAATATATTGTTTTGATCAAGTATTTTTTTTCTTACTTTACTTTTTGAAGCAAGTATAATTTCAAACATTTTGTTTATATATTTCGTAAATTTTAATAACTGATGCTGCTGTTTCCTCTACTGACTTTCTTGTAACATCAATTAAAGGCCACTTATATCTCTTAAAAGTTTTTTTTGCTTCTTCAACTTCTACTTTTATTTTTTCAAGATCTGTATAAGATTTATTTTCTGTTTCCTTAAGCGAGTTCATTCTATTTTTTCTAATATCTGCAAGTCTTTCTGGTTCTGTACTTAATCCTATAACACAAGAAATTTTAGGGTTTTCTCTTAATAATTTTGGAATGGAATTATTATTTACTAGAGGAATGTTTGATGTTTTAAAACCTTTATTAGCCAGATATATTGCCGTTGGTGTTTTGCTGGTTCTACTGACCCCTAAAAGAATAATATCTGACTTATTTATTTCTTTTACCAAGTTTCCATCATCATGATTCATTGTAAACTGTATGGCCTCTATTCTTTTATAATATTCATCATCTAAAACATGTTGTCCGCTTGGTTGGTGAGATGCTTTTTGATTTAAAAGCTTAGAAAAGCTTAATATCAGATCTCCAAGAACTCCAAAACATGGTATTTTTTTATCACTACTAATATTTGCGAGATATTTAGCCAAACTACTATCTACTATTGAATATAAAATTATCGAATTTGAATTTTTCTCAGCATCAGATAAAATTTTGAGTATTTGATTTTCAGTTCTTGTAAAAGAATATGTGTGTATCTTGTATTCTATATTTTTAAATTGAGCTTTTATAGCTAAAAAAATTCTATCAAGAGTTTCTCCTGTCGAGTCTGAAATCAAGTATATTTGATATGTATTAGTCATGTATTAAATGTTAATAACTTTTTATTATTTAAATCAAATTAAACAATTTTAAAAATTTAAAATTATCCTTGTAAAACATGCATTTTATTAACGTTTTTAAACAAATGTATAACTTTATTGAGTAATTTCTCAGTTTTGTTAATAAGCTTCAATTTTTCATATATATTAAATGTATTGATGGATCTAAGTGTTAATAAAAAGTTAGAAAAATGTTTATTAAATTTAATCACCTTTATTCACAGGTTATACTAAATAAACAATTAGATATATTTAATTATTTATATGTCACCAATAAAAGAAGTAATATTAAATAAAAAAACCAGTATTAATCCTTTATGGATAATGAGACAGGCTGGTAGATATTTACCAGAATTCAGGGAAATTAGAAAAAAAAATCCAGATTTTATAAAACTTTGTTTGAATGAAAATTTATCATCTGAAATTACTCTTCAACCTTTAAAAAGATTTGATTTAGATGCAGCTATAATTTTTTCAGATATATTAATGTTGCCGTATGGTTTGCATCAAAAGGTAGAATTTAAGAAAAATTTTGGACCTGTTTTGGGTAAATTTGATTTAAATAGAACCTCTAAGTTAGATGACATAGATTTTGTTGAGAAAGTTTATCCAGTTTATAAAGCCATTAACTTAGTTAGTAAAAATAAACTCACAGAGAACAAAAGTACCATAGGTTTTGTTGGCGCTCCATGGACTTTATTAGTTTATATAATTAATCAACAATCCCCTAAATTAAAATTAAAGGATGATTTTTTTAAAGATGAATTTTTAATTAATAGAATTTTAATAATTTTAGAAAAATTTTTAAAAATCCACATTAAAAACCAAATTGAAAATGGAGCTGAAATAATCCAAATTTTTGATAGTTGGGCAGGTTTATTGGATGAAAAAGATTTACCAAACTTTGTTTTCATACCAACATTAAATATAGTAGAATATGTCAAAACCCTAAATGTACCCGTTATATGTTTTCCAAAAGGTATAAAAAATTACAAAAATTTTTGCGAAATTGTTAAACCTGATGCAATTTGTATAGATTACGATATAGATCCAATAAAGATTAGTAAAGAAATTGATATACCTATACAAGGGGGACTAGACCCGAAAATATTATTAACAGATAAAGAAAATTTAAAGAAAAATATAATAAAATATTTAGACATTTTTAAAGATCATCCATACATATTCAATTTAGGTCATGGGGTTCTCCCTGATACGGACCCAAATATGATGGAATATTTAGTAAAGACTGTAAAAGACTATTAAATGAAAAAAGCAGTAATATTATTTAATTTAGGCGGCCCAGATAAACTAGTAAATGTAGAGCCTTTTTTATTTAATCTATTTAATGATCCGGCAATTTTAAATTTACCTAGTTTTTTTAGATACCCGTTAGCAAAACTAATAGCCAATAGGAGAGCTCCTATCGCAAAAAAAATTTATCAAGAATTAGGTGGCTCGTCACCCATCTTACAACTTACCAAAGACCAGGCCTCTGCTTTAGAATTAAAACTCAACGAAAATGATAAGCTTTCAGAATATAAGTGTTTTATAGTTATGAGATGTTGGCACCCAAGAGCAGAAACCGTGATTAAGGAAGTTATTAATTATAACCCAGAAGAAGTAATTTTAATGCCGCTTTATCCTCAATATTCAGCAGCAACATCTGGATCATCTATAAAAGAATGGAACGATGTTTGTAAAAAAAATGAGTTTAAAGTAAAAACGAGTACTATCTGCTGTTATCCAACTGACGAAAATTTTATACAAGCTCACAAAGAGGAAATAATCAAAAAAATTAATAATATAAAAAATTTCAAATTAATTTTTTCAGCGCACGGCCTACCCGAAAAAAATATTAAAAAGGGAGATCCATATCAATGGCAAGTTGAACAGTCTGTCAATCAAATTGTTAAATCTTTAAAGATTGAAGGACTTGATTGGATATTAAGCTATCAAAGTCGCGTTGGTCCTTTAAAATGGATTGGTCCTTCTACTGAAGATGTAATTATTGAAAATGCTAAACTAAGAAAACACATTGTTTTAGTTCCAGTTGCTTTTGTGTCCGAGCATTCCGAAACTCTAGTTGAACTTGATATAGAATATAAAGAACTCGCAGACAAAAATGGCTGTAAAAATTATTCAAGAGTACCAGCACTTGGAACTAACGATAATTATATAAAAGCTATGTCTGATCTAATAATAAACAAACAAGAATATAATTTTAATGGAGATCTTTTTCCTCCAAAGACACAGTGTCCAAATCAATTTAAGAAATGTCCATGTTTACGTTATGAATAGTTATTTATTATTTAAAAGTTTACACTTAATAGCAGTCATTTCTTGGATGGCTGGTCTTTTATATCTTCCTAGAATATTCGTTTACCACTCTGAAAATAATAATGAAATCATAACTAGTGTATTTAAAGTAATGGAGAGAAAACTATTTTATTATATCATGACACCAGCCATGATATTTAGCTGGATATTTGGATTAGTGTTAATCCATGAAATAGGGTTTCAACAATTAACTAATTTATGGCTTCAATTAAAGTTAATTTTAGTTTTAGGCTTAACAGCTTACCACTTTTATCTTGGGTTATTGCTTAATCAATTTAAACTGGATCTAAATAAAAAGTCCTCTAAATTTTATCGTTATATTAATGAAATACCCACATTAATGTTAATTTTAATTGTGTTTATTGTAATTTTTAAGCCTCTCTAGGGTTGAATTATTTCAAATAGCATATATATTTAGATCATTATTAAGTCCTTAATAATTTCAAATCATGAACATACAAGAACTAAAACTAAAATCTTCTGAACAGCTCATTACACAAGCTGAGGAACTTGGTATTGAAAATGCTAGTACATTAAGAAAACAAGAAATTCTTTTTGCAATCTTAAAAAAAGTTGCAGAAAAAGAGGAAATTACTGGTGCAGGAGTATTGCAGCTTTTACAAGATGGTTTTGGTTTTCTTAGAGCAATGGAGTCAAATTATCTTCCAGGCCCAGACGATATTTATGTTAGTCCAAGTCAAATAAGAAAATTTGGATTAAGAACAGGCGATACTGTAGAGGGTCCAGTAAGAGCTCCAAAAGAAGGTGAAAGATACTTTGCCCTTCTACAAGTGAGTAAAATCAACTTCGAAGAACCAGATAAATCTAGACACAAAATTGCATTCGACAACTTAACACCTCTATATCCAGATAAACAATTGGTAATGGAGGTTGAAATAGTTAAAACTGAGAAAAAACCGGACTTAACTCCAAGATTGATAGATCTTGTAAGTCCAATTGGCAAAGGACAAAGATCAATAATTATATCTCCACCCAAAGCAGGAAAAACAATGATTTTACAGAGTATTGCTAACTCAATAGCTAAAAATTATCCGGAATGTTATCTAATAGTTTTACTAATCGATGAACGTCCCGAGGAAGTAACGGACATGCAAAGAACTGTAAAAGGTGAAGTAATAAGCTCCACATTTGATGAACCAGCTCAACGTCATGTAGCTGTTGCTGAGATGGTTATTGAAAAAGCAAAGAGATTAACTGAACATAAAAAAGATGTAGTAATATTATTAGACTCGATTACGAGATTAGGAAGAGCATATAATGCTGTGATCCCAAGTTCTGGAAAAGTTTTAACAGGAGGTGTTGATGCTAATGCACTTCAAAGACCAAAAAGATTTTTTGGTGCAGCAAGAAATATAGAAGAAGGTGGTTCTTTAACCATCATATCCACCGCTTTAATTGATACAGGAAGTAGAATGGATGAAGTAATTTTTGAAGAATTTAAGGGTACAGGAAATAGCGAAACTGTGCTCGATAGAAAAATTGCTGATAAGAGAATTTATCCAGCAATAGATATAACTAAATCCGGGACAAGAAGAGAGGAATTGTTGTTTGATAAAAATGATCTACAAAAAATGAATGTACTAAGAAGAATTATTGCTCCTATGGGGACAATGGATGCAATAGAATTTATTAGTTCAAAATTAAAAGATACAAAAAATAATGCTGAATTTTTTAATTCAATGAACAAACCAGCTTAGTTTTAAATGTCTAATGACAACAATCAAAAAAATTTGATTGAAAAAGCTGTAGATTTCCACAAAAACGGTCAAATAAATAAAGCTCTTAATTTATATTTAGAATTAATTAAAACAGAAGAAAACAATCCTCAGCTTCTATTTCTATTAGGCACTGCTTGTGTACAATTAGAAAAAACTCAACAGGGTATTAATTATTTAGAAAGATCCTTATTAATTAAACCCGATAATGCTTCAGCACATAGTAATTTGGGAAATGCTTTAAAAAACCTAAATCGTTATGAAGAGGCACTTACAAGTTTTGATAAAGCTATTAATTTAAATCCAAATTTTGCTGATGCTTACAGTAATCGAGGTGTTATTCTTCAAGAAATGAGACGTTATGATGAAGCTTTGCAGAGTTATGATAAAGCTATTAGAATAAATCCAAATCATTTTTTTTCTCACGGTAATAGAGGAATTACATTAAAAGATCTTAATCGTTATGATGAAGCTCTTTATAGCTACGATAGAGCTATTGAAATAAATCCTAATTTTATTGAAGCATACAATAATAAAGGAAATGCCCTTAAAGATCTTAAACGTTATGAAGAGGCTCTTTATAACTATAGGAAGGTGTTCGATCTAAAACCTGAATATGAATATAATTTAGGCAGAGTTTTACATTTCAGCATGATTATATGTGACTGGAGTAATTACAATAAATTGAATGAAAAGATAAACACTGACCTTGAAAAAAAAATCAAAGTAATGGAACCATTTTCTTTTTTAGGAATATCCGATAACCCCGAACATGCAAAAAATGTGGCAGAAATTTTTGTTAAAAATAAAGTAACAAAAAATCTTAAAGTTGAGCCAATTACCAAAAAGTATAATCATAAAAAGCCAAGAATTGGTTATTTTTCTGGTGACTTTCATGATCATCCAGTTCTTCAGTTGATGATGGATGTTTTTAAAAATCACGATAAAACAAAATTTGATATATTTGGGTTTTCATATGGTGCAAAAAAAAATGATAAGTGGAGAATTGAAGTAATTAAATATTTCAATCAATTTAAAGATATTCACAAAGTCTCGGACAAAGAGGTTTTAGATATTACTAGGAACTTAGAGTTAGATATTGCAATAGACTTGTCTGGATTGACAGGTAACCCAAGAAGTGGACTATTTTCAAGTCGTGTAGCGCCCATTCAAATTAATTATTTAGGATATCCAGGAACAATAGGAGCTGATTATATGGATTATATAATTGCCGATGAAATAATAATTCCAAAAGAAAATTTTAAACATTATTTTGAAAAAGTTTTATATTTACCTAATTGTTACCAACCAAATATGGAGTGTAGGGATATATCAAAAAAGGAATTTAAACGCAGTGATTTTGGACTTCCAGAGAGCGCATTTATTTACTGTAGCTTCAACAATAATTATAAAATTACGCCTGATATATTTGAAATATGGATGAAAATATTAAATAATGTACATAATAGTGTTCTGTGGATTTTAAAATCAAATGAAAAAGCAACATTGAATTTAAAAAAAGAGGCAGAAATAAAAGGCATCAATCCTGACAGAATTGTATTAGCAGATCATTTATCAAACGATGAACATTTAAAACGTATAGAACTAGCAGACTTATTTTTAGATACATTTCCGTATAATGCACACACAACAGCAAGTGATGCTGCTAGAATGGGTACACCAATTATTACGTTAAAAGGTAACTCATTTCAATCTAGAGTAGGCGCAAGTATACTAAATTGTATTGCAATGAATGACCTTGTAACAAACAACAAAAAAGATTATCAAAATCTTGCAATTGAATTAGGAACAAATCCTGAAAAATTTGATAAACTTAAAAAGTCCTTTAAGAATTCTGTCAAAACTTCATCATTATTTGATTCTAATAAGTTTACTAAAAATTTGGAGGATCTTTACTTAAAGATATTACAAAATTAAATACTTTCTTCTAAATTTCTTTTTAATTTGTGGTAAGATCTTTTTATAATGACGATTTTTGCTTTATCATCGGGATCTGGGTTGTCGGGGGTGGCAATTATCAGAATTTCTGGCAGGGAAGCTTCAAATGTTATTAAAGCTCTTACTTCTAAAGAAATTCCAAAGCCGAGATTGGCCACTCTTCGAAAAATAAACAATATCAACACTTCTGAGCTTATTGATGAAGGGATAGTAATATGGTTTCCAGGCCCTGAGAGCTACACAGGAGAGGATATGGCTGAAATTCATATTCACGGAGGTAAGGCTGGTATTTTGGCAGTTCAAAATGAGATTTCAAAAGTAAAAAATTGTAGATTAGCTGAGCCAGGTGAATTTACAAAGCTTGCATTTCAAAATGGAAAAATAAATTTGGTTAAAGCTGAGAGTATAGCAGATTTAATATCTGCTGAAACTGAAATCCAAAGATTACAAGCTGTAAAAATCATGAGAGGAAAATCTTCAGAGAAATTTAACGAATTGAGAGAAAGATTATTAAAAATTTTGACATTTGTTGAGGCAAAAATAGATTTTCCCGAAGAGGATCTACCTGAGGAAAATTTGAAAAAAATTAAAGAAGATTCCTTTAGTGTAATAAATGAGATTAATAAAATTTTGAATGATCAAAAGGTTGGTGAAATAATTCGCGAAGGTTTTAAAATTGCAATAGTAGGACCAACAAATGCAGGGAAATCTAGTCTATTAAATAATTTGTCAAACAGGGAGGTTGCAATTGTTTCTGAAATAGCTGGCACAACTAGAGATGTTGTTGAAACTCATCTAAATTTAGACGGATATCCAGTCATAATTTCTGACACAGCAGGTATTAGAGACTCAAAAGACGAAATTGAAAAAAAAGGAATAAAGTTATCACTTAAAAAAGCCGAAAATGCTGATTTGAAACTGGTTGTGGTTGATGCTAAAAGTACCGATTTTAAAGGATTTTTGAATGATTTATTAAAAAAAGACGCAATTCTAGTTATTAATAAATCAGATTTATTGAAAGAAAATTTAGACCCTGAAATCTCTAAATTTAACCATGTTTTGATTTCACTAAAAGACAATTTAAATATAGATAAATTAATATCTAAAATAAAAAACCACTTAGAAAATAAATTTATTTCAGAGGAAGATATCTTAATTACAAGAGAAAGGCATAGACAACATTTGCAACAGTGTATTGAGCACTTAAAAAATTTTTCCGACAAAAATGATAAAAAAGATTTTGATAAAGGTGCTGAGGATTTAAGGTTAGCCACAAGACAGCTTGGTATGATTGTTGGTAAAGTTGATGTAGAGGAGATATTAGGTAGTATTTTCAATGATTTTTGCATTGGAAAATAATAGTTGTTTTATGTGGTTTTTTTTGATGTTTTTTTTAATCTTCGCTGCTAAATAAGACTTTTTTCAAAAAAAAAACAGAAATCTTGTAAATATCATAATTGAATATAAATTTAGCTCATGAAAAAAGATTTGCGATTTGATGTAGTTGTTATCGGAGGTGGTCATGCTGGTTGTGAAGCTGCAGCGGCTTCAGCGAGGCTTGGTGTAAACACCGCTTTATTTACGCATAACAAAAATACGATTGGAGAAATGTCCTGTAATCCGGCTATAGGTGGTTTAGGCAAAGGTCACTTAGTTAGAGAAATTGATGCTTTAGATGGTGTCATGGGAGAAGTGGCTGATAAATCTGGAATACAATTTAGACTACTAAATAGAAGTAGAGGACCTGCAGTAAGAGGACCCCGAACTCAATCTGATAGATCATTATATCGTAAATATATGCAAGAAAAACTTGTAAACTACTGTAATTTAAGCATTTTTTCGGATCCTGTAATGAGTTTTATTTTTAAGAATAATCAAATAAGTGGATTTATCACACTAAGTGGTAACGAAGTAAATTGTAACAAGTTAATCTTAACAACAGGCACTTTTCTGAATGGTTTGATACATATAGGTGATGAAAGAACTCCTGCTGGACGTTTCGATGAAAAACCGAGTACAGGCTTAAGTGAACAATTAGAAAAACATAATTTCAAAATTGGAAGATTAAAAACAGGGACACCTCCTAGACTAGATTCTAGAACAATTAATTTTGAAAATTTGGAAAAACAGTTTGCCGATGAAGACCCATATTTTTTTTCTTTTCTGACCAAAAAAAATATAAACAAACAAGTGTCTTGTTCCATGACTTATACTAACGAGAGAGTTCATAAAATAATTGAAAAGAATTTATCTAAAAGTGCAATGTATTCAGGAAGCATTCAAGGTGTTGGTCCTAGATACTGTCCCTCTATTGAAGACAAAATAGTAAAGTTCGCTGATAAAACAAGACATCAAATATTTCTTGAGCCTGAGGGTCTAAACGATCATACTATTTATCCTAATGGTATATCAACATCTCTACCTGAAGTTGTGCAATATGAAATACTCAACAATATCAGCGGTTTAGAGAATGTAAAAGTAATTAGACCAGGATATGCCATTGAATATGATTATATTGACCCAAGAGAACTCTTTTTAACACTGGAGACAAAAAAAATAAAAAATCTTTATCTCGCTGGTCAAATTAATGGAACTACAGGTTATGAGGAAGCAGCTGCCCAAGGTCTTATAGCAGGAATTAATGCTGCTCTATCTTTAAAGAATATGGAGCCTTTTATTTTAGATAGATCAGATGCTTACATAGGCGTTATGATAGACGATTTAGTTACTAAGGGCGTTGCTGAGCCTTATAGAATGTTTACATCTCGAGCAGAATATAGACTAAGTCTTAGGTCAGATAACGCAGACTTAAGGCTTACTCACAAAGGAATTAAAATTGGTTTAATAACAAAAATTAGAAAACAACTATTTGAGGATAAATTTAATAAATTAAGTAAAATATCTCTTCAAATGTCTAATTTAAACATTTCACCCTCTAAGGCAGATAAATTTGGAATAAAAATAGCGAAAGACGGTGTTTTTAGATCCGCAGAGGAAATTCTTACCCAAAAAAGTGTTGATATGACAAAAATAAGGAATATTTGGCCTGAAATCGCTGATTATGGAAATGAAATTGATGAGCAGATTGAGATTAACTCTCATTACAGAGGATATTTAAAGAAACAAAAAGCCGATATTTTAGCTTTTAAGCGAGATGAGAATTTAACAATACCAGATAATATTGATTATGATCAATTTTCAGGCCTTTCTAATGAAGTAAAAGCCAAATTCAAAGAAATAAGGCCTAAAACTATGGGTCAGGCTTTAAGAATTGATGGAATAACTCCTGCAGCCGTATATATTTTGTTGTCACACGTTAAAAGAAAGTCTATTAAGCATATAGCTTAATGGACAACTTAATTTTAAATTCTTATTCCAAAATTTCCAATTTGAATGTTTCACGTGAAACTTGTAATGAGCTTGAGACTCTAATTACGATGATACAGGAAAAAAATCGTAAAATTAATATAATAAGTAAAAAAATGTATGAAAAAGAGGCAATAAGAGAGCGCCATATAATAGATTCCGCGCAAATCATTGATTTTGTTGATTTAAATTGTAATACAACCTCAGATTTAGGTTCAGGGGGTGGAATGCCAGGATTAATTGTGGCTATAGTGATGAAAAAAATTAAAAATGACCTGAAAGTAAACCTTTATGAAAAAAGCTACCACAAATGTGCTTTCCTTAGAGAAGTTTCAAAAAAATTAAATTTAAATACAGAAATAATTCAGAAAGATATTTTTTCACTTAAAAATATTGAAACAGGCACAATTATGTCCAGGGCGTTTAAGCCAATGCCTGTGATTTTAAACTTAGTTAATGAAAATTTTAAAAAATATAAAAATATTATCTTTTTTATGGGAACTAGTGGAAGAAAAATTCTTAATGAAACACTTCAAGAGTGGGATTTAGATTATGAAGAAAAAAAAAGTTTAACAAGCAACGACTCATTTATATTAAATATCAAAAAAATTAAAAAAAAGATTTCATGAAAATAATTTCAATTATAAATCAAAAGGGTGGAGTTGGAAAAACAACAACTGTAATTAATTTAGCGTCGGCGTTATCTCAACTTGGTAAAAAAATTTTAGTAATCGATCTAGACCCTCAAGGAAATGCTACCACAGGATTAGGATTGTCCAACACCTCTCAATCCGATCAGACAATTTATGGGATTCTCAATGGCACAATGTCGATTTCAAACGTAATTAAAAAAACAAACTTTCAAAATCTTGATTTAATATCATCCAATGTAGATTTATCTGGATTAGAGGTTGAGACGGCTGGTGACAGCGATAGAGCCTTTATACTTAAGGCTAAATTAACCGCGTATTTAAATGATTCTAGAGGATTATATGATTATATTCTCATAGATTGCCCCCCTTCTTTGAGTCTTTTAACTGTAATGGCTTTGGTATCATCTAACTCACTGCTTGTGCCACTCCAAACAGAATTTTTTGCATTAGAGGGACTTACACAGCTAATGAAGACGATTGAAAGAATTAAAGCCAATTTAAATCCTGAATTAGAAATTCAAGGCATACTTTTAACTATGTATGACAGAAGAAATAAACTTTCATCGCAGGTTGAACAAGAAGCGAGAGATTATTTCAAAGATAAAGTTTACCAAACTGTAATACCTCGAAACGTAAGATTATCAGAAGCACCATCTCATGGTATTCCGGTATTGATTTATGACAAGAATTGTCCAGGCAGTAAGTCATATTATAGTTTTACAGATGAGTTCATGGCTCAAGAAAATAAAGTTGGGAGTGCAGCATAATGAATAAAATTAAAAAAGGGTTGGGCAGAGGTTTATCTTCTTTAATAGGTGAAACAAAGGTCCAAAGTAAAACAAACAAACTTTTATTAAGTGATATACTTCCAAACAAATTTCAACCTAGAAAAAATTTTGATGAAGAAAACTTAAATGATTTAACAAATTCTATTAAAGAACGAGGGGTAATTCAGCCAATTATAGTTAGAAAATCAGAAACAGAAAATTCTAAATTTGAGATTATAGCAGGCGAGAGGAGATGGATTGCAGCAAGAAAAGCCGGTCTTCATGATATTCCTGTTGTGGTTACTGAGGCGGATGATCTAAAATCTTTGGAATTCGCGATAGTTGAAAATGTTCAAAGACATGATTTAAATCCATTAGAAGAAGCTCAAGGATATAAAAGATTAATAGATGATTTCTCCTATGACCAAGAAAAAGTTTCAAAATTTATTGGAAAAAGTAGAAGTTATATAACAAATTCAATTCGATTACTTAATTTACCTCCAGAAGTTTTGAAATTTATAGAGGAAAAAAAAATTAGCCCTGGGCATGCTAAAATTTTAGTTGGCTTAGATAATGCATTATTTGTTGCTAATAAAATTATTGAAAAAAAATTATCTGTAAGACAAGCAGAGAATTTTGTTAAAATTTTTAAAAAAAAAGCCTCTGTAAGTAAATCCATCGATCCAAATATAAAGAATTTAGAGGAGAATATAAGTAACAAAATTGGATTATCAGTTTCTATAAAGAATAATAAAAAAAATAAGGGCACAATATCTTTTGCCTATCATGATCTAGATCAATTAAACAAAATTATAGATATTATTAAAGCGAATTATTAGGCTGCAATGTTTTTTCTAAAATAAAGTTTGTAAGCAGTATTGTTGAGGAATTTGGGTTTTTTTTGATTTGATATTCTAGCTCGTTGGTATCCATGATCAAATTTTCTATGTTTTTAAAGTTCCAAATTTTTATCTGTTGTTTTACTATATCTTTTTCTTTCCAAAAAATTGGAGGTTTATAAGAAGTTATAATTTGATCTAAATTATCATTTTTAATTGTCTCTGATTTTATGTTTAACAATCTTTTTAATTTAGATAAATAAACTCTTACAATTTGTATACAATCATCAGAGGCAAAATTATTTTCATTTAGAATATATAAAGTTTTCTTCTTATTTTGAGCTAATGAATTATCAACTAACTCTGAAACATTATAATTTTCTGCTAAATTTGTTAAATCTAATATTTGTTCCAGCTCTATTTTTTTTTTATTTTTAGAAAAATATTCTATCTTATTCAATTCATTTTTAAGATTAATTCGATCACCCTTAGCTCTTTCAACTATAATATTTATGACTTGTTGCGAAAGAATAATTTTTTTTTTTTGAAGAAAATCTTTAACGATAACATCTAAGGTTTGGTAATTATCTTCATAAACAGGAATACAAGCGGTTTCTTTCTGTTTTTCAAAAAAATTTCTTATCTTGGATTTTTTTTCTAACGAGGAAGCTTTTAGTATTATTGAAATATCTTTTACGTCTTTTTTGATGATTTCTTCAACTGTACTGAAAATTTTATCTGTAACCCTTGAAATAATGATTAGTTTTTTATCATCAAAAAATGACATATTTAGAATATCTTCTTTAAAGTTTTCTAAATTTTGAAGTATTTCGTTTTCATCATAATTATATATATTTTGGTAAAGTATTGGTTTTAGATAATCTTTAACAATTTCTTCTATAAAACCCTTATTATTTCCGTAGATTAGAAAAAATCTATAATTATTGATTACTTTTTTCTCAAGTTTGAATGTTTTTAAAATCATCTATAAGTTTATATAAACAATTAAATCATCTACAATCTTTTTAATTAAATTATTTTGAACATCATCTTGATAAACAGATAAATCATATTTATTTTCAATATTGTTATAAGTAAAATCTTCACTAAATGATTTTGTTTTAATGGTTTTACTTTGATCTTTTATAGAAACTGTAACATTAACGCTTGTTCTATATGTGGCTGGTTGTCCTTGAGCATCTCTGGATGTTACAGTAATTGATTGCGAACTATCAATTGAAATTTCTTTATTTGTGTTATTAGATTCATTTATATTTAAAGTAGAGATAATTTTTCTATTTATTTTAAAATCACCAGATAAGTTGATTTTATTAAATTCAAAATCTATTAAATTTGCATTATATAAAGGTTGATAGCCACAAGCAGATAGAAAAAGAAATAAAATTAAAATTTTTTTCATTAATTTACTATAATGTTTATTAATCTTTCTTTTACATAAATTGTTTTAGAAATTTTTTTATCTTTTATGTATTTTTGGATTATGTCTAATTCCTTAATTTTTGCTAGTATTTCATTTTCTTCACTTTTCTTGTTTATTGTTATATTCCCTCTTTTTTTTCCATTAATTTGAATGACAATTTCTTTTTCATCAGTTTCTAAAAATTCCTTTTTGACTTTTGGCCATATAAAATTCTCTGACGCTATACTTTGCAAACACTCGTTTGTTAAATGGGGTATTATCGGTGACATAACTATTAGAATTTTTTCAAAATTTCCTCTTAAATTTTTATAGTTTTTCTTATTTTGTGAAACTTTATTGTAATAATTAAAAATATCATGGAATACGGCTATAATCACATTATATCTAAACTTTTCGAGAGCCACATTAATTTTTTCTATTGATTGATTTGTAAATATTTCTATTTCGTTATTGATTGATTGATTAGGTTCATTATTAATTATTTCTAAAATATTTTGGCTCATCATCCAAAATTTTTGAATAAACTTATAAGCAGAGGTCATGCCAGATTCTGACCACTGTATATCTTTTTCAGGTGGACTATCTGATAATATAAAAAGTCTAACCGCATCAGCACCATATGACTCAATCATTTTTTCTGGATCAATGGTATTTTTTTTTGATTTAGACATTGACTCAGAAGGCCCTATAGTTACTTTTTCTGAGGGTTTGTTTTTAACAAAATAATTTTTTCCATCATCGGAAAAAACCTCTTCTGGATTGAGCCAATTATCTTTTTGATCTCTATAAGTTTGATGACAAACCATCCCTTGAGTAAACAATCCTTTAAATGGTTCTTTTAAATCAAATTCTTTATTGTTTAAATTAATAGCTCTTGTAAAAAATCTTGAATATAATAAATGTAATATTGCATGTTCTACTCCACCAATGTATTGATCAACTGGCATCCAGTAATCTATTTCATTTTTATTAAATGAATAATTAGTTTCTTTAGAAGAGCAAAATCTTAAAAAATACCATGAGGAGTCTACAAAAGTATCCAAAGTATCTGTTTCCCTTATATAAATTTTTCCATTAATTTTAACTTTTTTCCATTCATCTGCAAAGTCAAGAGGATTCCCTTTTGTTTTCAAATTTATTTTATCTGGAAGTAAAATTGGCAGATCTTTTTCTGGAATTTTATGAATTTGATTTTTATCATCATAGGCTATTGGGATTGGACAACCCCAATATCTCTGCCTCGAAACACCCCAATCTTTAAGTCTATAATTTGTTTTTTTATCACCGATTTTTTTTTCTTTTAAAATTTCTATTGTTTTTAAAATAGAATCCTCAGGAACTTTTAAACCATTTAAAAATGCAGAGTTTATTATTACACCACCTCCAGTGTAAGCTTCATCTTTAACTTTATATTCATCTGTTTCTTCAATTGGTTTTACAACAGTTTTTATTTTTAAATTATATTTCTTAGCAAAATCAAAATCTCTTTGGTCGTGAGCAGGACATCCAAAAACAGCACCAAATCCATAATCCATCAATACAAAGTTTGCAAAATATACAGGCACTTTTTCTTGCTCATTTAATGGATTAATTGCTAACAATTCTGTTTTGAAACCAATTTTTTCGGCTTGTGCAATTGATTCTTCCGTGGTGCCTGTTTTTGAACATTTTTCTTTAAAATCTACAAATTTTTTGTCTTTTTCATAAAATTTAGATAATGGGTGATCTACTGATAAGGCTAAGAAAGAGAAACCAAAAAGTGTGTCTGGTCTTGTCGTGTAACATTTGATTGATTTAACATTTTCAGACCTCTCAATCTTAAAATTAATATTACAACCAAAAGATTTTCCAATCCAATTTTTTTGCATTATTTTAACTTTTTCAGGCCACTGATTTAAAGTATCTAAATCAGAAAGTAACTCTTCAGCAAAACTTGAAATTTTGAAGAACCATTGATTTAATTTTTTTCTTTCAACTGTTGCTCCTGAGCGCCAACCTTTACCATTAATAACTTGTTCATTTGCGAGAACAGTTTGATCAACAGGATCCCAATTTACGTAACTTTCTTTACGATATATAAGGCCTTTATCATATAGATCTAAGAAAATTTTTTGTTGGTGTTTGTAATATTCAGGTGAGCAAGTTGAAATCTCCCTATCCCAATCAATGGATAGACCTAACTTTTTTAATTGGTTCTTCATTGTATTAATATTTTCCTCTGTCCAATTTTTTGGATTTAAATTATTTTCTTTTGCAGCATTTTCTGCTGGCATACCGAAAGAATCCCAACCCATGGGATGTAAAACATTGAAACCTTGTAAAGACTTATGTCTAGCCAATACATCACCAATTGTATAATTTCGGACATGACCCATGTGTATTTTTCCAGATGGATAAGGAAACATTTCTAAGCAATAAAATTTTTCCTTTTTAGGGTCTACCACTGCTTTAAAAGAATTGTTCTTTTCCCAATGGTCTTGCCACTTTTTTTCTACGAGTCTAAAGTTATATCTACTCAACTTAATTTATTCTTTGGATGGAACAATTGTATAATTATTATCTTTGGCCCTTTTCTTTCCATCTTGTTTTTTAATTTGAGCAGCTTTTTTTAAAACTGCTAATTTTATATCATTACTAATATTTGATTTAATCAGTTGAGTATTACATTTAAAATTTTGATTACAAATCTTTTTATAGACTTTTATATCAATACCATCAGCTCTAATTTCATTAGATAAAAAATTCACCATTATTTTAATTGACTCTTTTGAGTCTAAATCATCGGAGTACCAATCAGTGATAATAATCCCCCCTCCGTAATCAGCAGTTGACAATGGGACAAAATCCAAAATTTGTAAAGTAGCTCTCCACATTTCGTTTGAGGTTGCAAAATCAAAATTTCCTGACCCACCTTTTTTTCCTCCAAAAGTAATGCCTCTACCCTCTTCAATATTTCTTTTTCTCATATCGGCGTCATTAATCGGACTATCTTTCACATCTGGTGGATTCCAAGAACCACAAGACTGTAAAATAAAAAATATTGAGAGTATTAAAAAATTTTTTTTTAAAATTAAGCTAATTTTTTTTGAAAACATTAGAAATATATAAATACTTGTAATTTTATTTAAATAAAAACTTCAGAAATTATCGCGAAAAATAGGTGTTTTTAAGCTTTATGAAAGCTATTTGTGTTGTAAAAATATCACAATTGGGAAAAAAATCAGCATTTACTGGTATTTTGTTACTTGTTTGGAGTGTTTTACCCTAAAAATCACCTGTTCATATTATTATTAATAATAAAAAGGAGAAAATATGAAAAACTTAAAAAAAGTAGGTCTTACAGCTCTAGCTGGATCACTAGTAGCTTTCTCTGCTAACGCAGTAGAAATGAGTGTATCAGGTACAGCTGAAGTAACTTACACAACAACAAACGGTACTGACGCATCTACTGGTAACCCTTGGGGATCAAATACATCTGTGAAATTCTCAGGTTCTGGTGATGTAGGATTTGGTACTGCTACAATCGTAAGAACACTTAATGATAACATAGGTGCTGCATTATCAACGTATCAAACACTTGATATGGGTGATATGGGTACATTATCATTAGATGCTAACGGTGGTGGTTTAGAAGGTACAGTTGCAAACGATGACCTTCTTCCAACTGCTTATGAAGAAGTGTGGACAGGAGTATCTGGTGCAGGTGTAATCGGAGCAGCTTCTAACGATACACTTGGTTACAGTAATACATTTGCTGGATTAAGCATTTCATTAGCGCACACAGCATCATATGCTGGCGGAACAGCTGGTACTGGTGACGGTGGAAATGATGGAGCTGGTGTAACAGCTAAAGCTTCTGACTGGCACTTAAGTTATGACATTCCTTACGTAGATGGTTTAACTGTTAAGTATGGTCAGTCTACTGTAGACTACTCTTTAGCTACTGAGAACGATGATACTTCATCTGTTGGACACATTTTATACTCTACAGGTCCAGTATCTGTTGGTTATAGAATGGCAGAATTCCATGATGGATCTGCTGGTTCTAACGGAACTAACGTAGAAGCTTACGCTATTGCGTTCAACGTATCTGATGAAATGAAAATTTCAATCGCTACTCAGGACAGAGAATACGATGTACCATCTGGAACAAACGTTACAGAAACATCTGACGCTATCAATGCTTCTTATACAATGGGAGCAATGACTGTTAGAGGTACTTTCGGTGAGTCAAAAGATACAGCTGGTCAAACAGGTGATAATGACGAGCATATGGAACTAAGTTTAGTATTAGCATTCTAATCTAAATATAAGTTTTAAAAGTATTAAGGCCCCAATTCCATTGGGGCCTTTTTTTTTATTTAAAATTATCGATTTGTTGAAAAATATCTTTCATATAAATTTCGAAGTTTTTATACGAATTTATCGATTTGTTATATAGAGGTCTTCTAGCTTGAGCTGAGCTAACAGTTTTGATAGGCCTTTTATTTTTATAAAAATTTAGACAATTTTCTTCGAAATCTAGTTCACAAAATTTAAGTAATTTTTTAATTTCAGTTTCTGGATTGTTAATGATATTTTCATATTCAACATCATATATTTCTTTATTTAATTTAGTCTTCCATAAATCCATCAATTCACGATATTCTTTATAAAACTTAAATAAATCATCAAAATCATAAGAAAAATTTAATCGATCATCAAAATCGTTTTTATATAATGATAAAATATTATCTTTTGAATTTCTTTTACAGTGGATTATTTTTGAATTTGGTAAAAGAATTTTTATAATTCCAACCCAAATAAAATTTAAAGGTGCTTTATCAGTGTATATTAATGAGTTTGGTTGAAATTTTTCCACATAATTTATATAATTTTTAGCAATTTCATCTTTTTTACTTAAAGATAACTTATTGATTTTATCATTATCTAATATATTTTTTGTATATAAGTTTTCAGTTATAAGCTTTGTCATGTAATCTAATTCACCACATCCATAAATTTTTGAGTGTGATGACATGATTTGCTCAACTAAACTAGTACCTGATCTTGGTAAGCCAATAATAAAAATTATTTTTTTTTCTTTTAAATTTTTTGAATTTGACTGGAAATTGTATTTAGAAAAAAATGCTTTTAATTCTTTAAAAGTCTTTAAATCATCGCTCAAATCGTATTTTATAAATTTTTTTTTATGATAATTACCAAGTTTAATATTTTGAAAAGATGTGCCAAACTCCCCAAAATCTTCATAAGCTTTCCCAAGTGCAAAATGCAATTGGGATTTTTGTGAGTGATTTAATTTTTGGTTTCTAATTTTATCTTCCATTTGTTTTATATGATGGTGGTTTTTGGAGTATTTTGTGAATCTACTTATCATTTTATCTGCATTAGTAAAGTAAGGAGCTAATTTTAAAACCATTTCAAAGTTTTGTAATGCTTTTTCGGTTTCCCCAATACTTTGATAAACAACTCCTAAATTATAATAAGGTTGCACTGACTTGTTATCAATATGTATAGCTTTCTTTAAATTTGTAATTGCAGCTTCATAATTATTCAATTCAAAAAATAAATTTCCATAGTTGGTTCTTGCATTCACAAAATTAGGGTTTATTTCCAATGCTTTTTCATAATTTATTTTTGCCTCCTCAAAATTTTTCATATTTTTAAATACATTTCCTAGATTGTTGTAGGCAGCAATATTTTTATTATCTAAATTTAAAATATGTAAAAAGGTTTTAATTGCCGTTTCATGATCTCCTAAGTTTTGATAAGAAGAACCAATCAAATTGATTAAAAATATATTATCTGGAAGCTTAATCAGTAATTTTTCTGTTTCTTTAATTACAAATCTGAAATTGCCTGCATTAAAATGATTTATTAGTATCTGTATTTTTTCCTTAATTTTATTTTTTTCCATTTAATTTGTATTTTTCTATATAAGATATTGATGCAAAACCATAACAATTAATCATTGATAATTTTTTTAAATTTTGATTATTGATACCACCTAATGCAATTGTTTTTATATTAAAATGATTACGTAAAATGTTAAATTTTGTGGGTCCCAAGAAGTAGTTTCTTTTTTTTATCTTAAATAGTGGTGAAATAAAGAATAAATCAACATTTTGTTTTTTCTTTTGAATTATCTCACTTAAGTTATGAGCAGAACCAAGAATAAGAAAAGATTTTTTTTTAAAATTTATTGGAACGGGGTCTTTATTAAAGGAAGGAATATATACACCATCTAAGTTAAGATTTTTTGCTAATTTTATATTATTTGCCAAAAAAAATTTTCTTTTTTGTGCTTTACAAATTTTTTTTATTTGTAAAATTTCATTTTTTTTATATTTTTCATCATAATTCCGATAAATTATGTTGATATTTTTTTCTAATTTATTGAATAGAGATTTTTCAAATTTACTTATAAAATAAAAATAAGTTTTATGGACCATATAGTTTCAAATTTAATAAGAATACAAGAAGAAATAAACTCAAAAAATTCTAAAAATAATCAGAATATATCAACAAAAATCATTGCGGTAAGCAAAACATTCTCAGAAAATAAAATTTATCCATTAATTGAATATGGTCACAATGATTTTGGTGAAAATAAAGTACAAGAAGCAATGGATAAATGGGTTGAGATAAAAAAAAAAATTAAAGACTTAAATCTTCACATGATCGGTAAGTTACAAACAAATAAAGTCAAACAAGCAGTAAAAATTTTTGACTATATTCATTCAGTGGATAGCATCAAGCTTGCAAAAAAAATATCAGATGAACAAAAAAAAATTGAAAAAAATATCAAGATATTCATTCAAATTAACATAGGAGAAGAAAATCAAAAAAGTGGTGTAAGTCTAAATGATTTTGAAAAACTCTATAATTATTGTAAAAATGAATTAAAGTTGGATGTGATTGGTTTGATGTGTATTCCACCTAATAGTGATAATCCTGAAAAATATTTTTCTCAAATGTTTGAAATCAAAAAAAAATTTAATCTTAAAGATTTAAGCATGGGTATGTCTAGTGATTATTTGTTAGCAATGAAATATGGTTCTACATATGTAAGAATAGGATCGAGAATATTTGGTGCTAGAAATTAAGTAATTTTTATCTTTGTTTTTTTGCCGATAACTTTTAACATAATGAGAAAATCGTTCTTATTAATAGCAATGCATCCCGCTGTTGGTTTATAGTTTTTTGTAAGATGAAGAAATATACAACTTCCTTTTCCTAAAATTCTTTTTTTGAAATTGTATTTAATCGGTATTAATAAATCATATTTTATATCTTTTCTAAAAAGTTTTTCGTGTTTCGTTTTTTTGTTCACTTTTATTAATTTATTATATCTTTTTTTATCTTTTAAATCATCACACCATCCCATAAATTTAGTAATTGGTATTGACTTTAATTTAGATTGTATTTTTTTTACTCTATCTTTTCTAAAATATAAGTTTTCAATATAAAAACTCCCTTTGGGAGTTTTCTTATCTCCTTCTACTTTATTTTTAGTTGTACCATTTTTACCTATGCTACATTTAAATGAGAAATCATCTACTACAAGAGTATGTTTATTTTTTAGATAAATTAACATATTGTCTTTACATGTATAATCAAAAATTAATTATATATGATTTTTTAATTATTTATAAAATATTAACTGAAATTGAAGATAATTTAAATTTTAATATTACTTATTTAAAAAAAGAGGAACTTCAAATTTTAAATAAAAAAAAAGATGAAAATTTTATACTTTTAACTCAAAAAAAAATTCCTAATATAAATAATCAATTTATATTAGATGATTTACCAATAAAACTTAACCAATTAATTGAAAAATTAAACGTTGAATTTTTAAAGTTAAATTATAAAGATCAAGCAAGTTATATAATTGGCAAATATCAAATTGATTTAAATTCACGAACTATTTCAAATAAATTGGAAATTTTAAGATTAACTGAGAAAGAAATTGATACTATAGTTTATTTAAATAAGTCGAAAAAACCAATAAAAATTAAAGAACTTCAGTCAAATGTTTGGGATCATAAATCTAAGTTAGAGACACACACAGTTGAAACACATATCCACAGATTAAGAAAAAAAATTAGAGAAAAATTTGGAGATGATAAATTTATAATTAGCTCTAAAGAAGGGTACTTAGTTAATTGAAGAAAAAAAACTTATTTGCTAAAGATCTTTTCTCAAGGAAATATAAACCTAGAGTTGTTAAACCTAAAAAAGGTAAAGGGAGCTATCAAAGAAAGAAAAGAGTTAAAGTCTAGCTCCAATTTGTTGAATTACTTTAGAAGACATATCAGTTGCTTTGATTAAACACTCTTTAATAGACAAATTATTAACAAACCCATGAAGATACCCAGCAGCAAACAAGTCTCCCGCTCCTGTAAGATCTATGATTTTTAAGTTGTTTTTTGCTTCAATCTCATTGATCTCATTTTTGTAAATTGAAATAGCACCTTTATCTCCTCGAGTAATGATTAAGTGTTTATCGATTTTTTTTGCAAAAGAAATAACCTCTTTAAAATCATTTGTGTCAATCAAGGAATTAATTTCAACTTCATTGGCAAAAATAATATCTAATTTATTTTTTACTAAGTCTAAAAAATGAGGTTTATGTCTATCTACACAAAATTTATCAGATAGCGACATAGCAACTTTGTTTGCCTGGATTATTGCTTTATTAAAAGCTTCTTTTGCATCTCCTTCATCCCATAGATATCCTTCTAAAAAAACAATTTCACTTTTTTTTATTACTTCAGTATCAAGGTCATTTTCATTTATTTTTCCCGATATACCCAAATATGTACACATAGTTCTTTCAGAGTCAGGGGTAACCAAAATTAAACAAGTACCGGTTGGAATTTCCTCATTTTTTTTTGAATAGAAAAAGTTAACATTTTCTTTTTTTAAACCATCTTCATATTTGGCACCAAAATTATCATCAGAAATTTTTCCAATAAAACCAACAGAATTTCCTAATTGCGATAAACCAACAATAGAATTTGCTACTGAACCACCTGAAACAGTTTTGATTATTTTCAGATCAGCAAGTAATTTTTGAAATTCTTTATCATCAAAAATTAATTTCATCGTTCCTTTTTCGAGTTTATTTTTTGATAAATAGTCATCGTTTACTTTACAAATAACATCAACTATAGCATTGCCTATTCCTAAAATTTTCATTAAGCTTTTTTGGTCTTTATGGGTTTTTTTCTTTTAGGATAACAAGAAGTACAAATTTTACAAGTTATTCCATAACAATCTCTTGCTTTACAATATTCTCTTCCATAGTAAATAATTTGAAGATGAAGCTTATTCCAATATTTTTTAGGAAAAAGTCTTTTAAGATCTTTTTCAGTTTGTATAACATTTTTTCCATTAGTGAGACCCCATCTCTGAGCTAGTCTATGAATATGTGTATCTACAGGAAACGCTGGATATCCAAATCCTTGGGACATTACAACACTAGCAGTTTTATGACCAACACCTGGTAATTTTTCTAGTTCTACAAAGGTTTTTGGGACCTTACCGTTATAATTTTCCATTAAAATTTTTGAAAGATTATAAATACTTTTTGCTTTTATTCTAAAAATACCAATTTTTTTAATTAATATCTCAATTCTTTTTCTTCCTAATTTTAAAAAATGATCAGGTTTGTAATATTTTGGGTATATATTTTTTGTAACATTGTTTACATTAACATCAGTGCATTGAGCTGAGAGAAGTACAGATATTAAAAGTGTAAATACATTTCTACTCTTTAAAGGAACTTTTATTTCAGGATATATCTTATTTAAATTTTCTAATACTATTTTAGCCCTATTTTTCTCATTCATTTTTTAAAATTCATGAGATCTCTCATTGAATATAGACCAGGTTTTTTTGTCATTAACCATTTGGCAGCAGATAGAGCTCCTTCAGAATATAAGGCTCTATCAAAAGCTTCATGATTAAGTGTTATTATTTCTTTTCCACTAGAAAATTTAACTTCATGTTCACCAATAATTTCACCTTTTCTAATAGAATTAAAATTTATTTTTTTCCCATAGGGAAAGTTTTTTTTATTAAAGTATTTTTTTCCAATTAATTTATAAAAATCTTTACTTTTACCAGTAGCAATACCTCTTCCCAACATCAACGCAGTACCAGAAGGGTAATCTTTTTTATGTTTATGATGAATTTCAAATATCTTGCTTAAAAAATTATTTCCTAAAGTGTTTGAAGTTATCTCGGTAAGGTACATTAATAAATTTATACCTAAGCTCATATTACCTGCTTTTAAAATTGGAATTTTTTTAGAGTATTTTTTGATTAGATTCTCCTCTTTTTCAGAAAAACCTGTTGTGCCAATCACAACTCGTTTTTTTAATTTTGATGCAATTTTTAAGATTTCAAATGTACATTTTGGAATTGTAAAATCTATAATAACACTAGTTTTTTTTAAAGCCTCGTTGGAATTTTGTAAAATGTCAATACCGTTTATTTTTTTTTTTATTCTTTTTCCTTCAGTAAGGGCAATTAATTTAAAATTTTTATCTTTCTTTGCAGATTTGATTATCTGCTGTCCCATCCGGCCCAAACAACCAGTAATACCTAAATTAATTTTTTTCATTAAAAGACAAGATATAAAAGTATCACAAGAAACAAAACAATAATACCCCAAATACTTAAATTTTTAAGAAATGTTTTTTTTTTAATATTAGTACTTATGAATTCTGGAAAGACTAAGATTAAAATAGCTATTAAAGCTAAAGCTGGAATAATTTCTTCTAAATCCATTTATTAATTTTTCCAAAAATTTTTTGCTTTTTGAAAAAATTTTTTTATACTTGGATTGGATCTTTCATTGTCTATTTTTCTAAATTTTTCTAATAAATCTTTCTGCTCTTTATTAAGAGACACAGGAACCTCAGTTTTTATTTGTACATATAAATCTCCAAAATCTCCCCTACGCATAAAAGGCATTCCTTTACCTTTAAGTCTAAATTGCTTACCGTTTTGAGTTCCATCAGGTATTTTTATTTTTGCTTTCCCCCCATCAATGGTTGGTATTTCTAAAGTTGTTCCCAAAGCCGCATCAGTTATTGAAATAGGACATTCAAAAAATAAGTTCACATCTGATCTCTTAAAAAGTTGATGTGACTCGACATTAATAAATAAATATAAATCACCACTAGTTCCACCTCTAGTTCCAGCTTCACCTTTACCTGCAAGTCTTATTCTAGTCCCATCATCTACTCCTTTTGGAATTGTTACAGATATTTTTTTTGAAGTTTGTTTGTTTCCTTGACCGTTACAATCACCACACGGATTTGTTATTTCTTCTCCACTACCAGCACATTGAGGACAAGTTTGTTGAACTGTAAAAAAACCTTGATTGGTTCTAACTCTTCCATTTCCACCACAGTAAGTACATCTATCAGGATTATAACCTGGTTTTGATCCATTACCTTTACAAGTATTACATCTTTCGGTGGTTGAGAATTGAATATTTTGTTTTTTACCTGAATAAGCTTCCTCTAAAGAAATTGATAAATCATATCTTAAATCGGACCCTCTATTGTTTGAACTTTTTCTTGAGCTTCTTCTACCTCCTCCACCAAAGTCACCAAAGAAATCCTCAAATATATCTGAAAAATCTGCGCCACTAAATCCTCCAAATCCTCCAAAGCCTCCACGACCGCTCCCACCATTTTCAAATGCTGCATGGCCAAAGTTATCGTAATTTTCTTTTTTAGATTTATCTGACAATACACCGTAAGCTTCACTAGCCTCTTTAAATTTATCTTCAGCTACTTTATCACCTGGGTTTTTGTCTGGATGATATTTTACAGCTAGTTTTCTGTATGCAGATTTAAGTTCATCAGAAGATGCATTTTTACCAACACCAAGGACATCATAATAATCACGTTTAGCCATGTATTAACCAGGACAAATAGATGTCAGTTAAGCGCTTTTTTCTTTATTCTCGTCTTTTACTTCTTCAAAATCCGCATCAACAACATTATCGTCTTTTTTTCCTTTATCATCATTACCATCATCTTTGTTAGAGTCTGGTTTTGTATTTTGTTGTGATTTATAAATAGCTTCACCCAGCTTCATTGAGGCCTGGACTAAAGCTTCTGTTTTTTTCTTAATATCCTCTATATTTTCATTTTTTAGAGCATCTTTAAGCGCAGATGAAGTGTCCTCTATTGCTTTCTTTTCCGCATCCGAGATTTTAGAACCATGTTCTTTTAAATTTTTTTCAGTTGAGTGGATTAAAGTGTCCGCTTGATTTCTTACATCTACTGCTTCTCTTTTCTTTTTGTCAGCATCTTTGTTTGCCTCAGCATCTTTAACCATTTTTTCAATCTCGTCATCACTTAAACCACCTGATGCTTGAATTTGTATTTTTTGCTCTTTTCCAGTTCCTTTATCTTTGGCAGAAACATTAACAATACCATTGGCATCTATATCAAATGTAACTTCAATTTGAGGCACTCCTCTTGGAGCTGGGGCTATTCCGACTAACTCAAAATTTCCTAGAAGCTTGTTATCAGTAGCCATTTCTCTTTCTCCTTGAAGAACCCTGATCGATACTGCGGGTTGATTATCTTCAGCAGTTGAAAATACTTGGCTCTTTTTAGTTGGAATAGTTGTATTTTTTTCTATAAGTTTTGTAGATACACCTCCTAAAGTTTCTATTCCTAATGAAAGAGGTGTAACATCTAATAGTAAAACATCTTTTACATCGCCCTGAAGAACACCAGCTTGAATAGCTGCTCCCATTGCAACTACTTCATCTGGATTTACGCTTTTGTTTGGATCTTTACCAAAAAAGTTTTTTACTTCTTCGATTACTTTTGGCATTCTAGTCATACCACCAACCATGACTACCTCATCAATTTCACCTGCAGTTATTCCTGCATCTTTTAAAGCAGTTTTGCAAGGTGGAACTGTTTTAGCAATTAAGTCTTCAACTAAAGCTTCAAGCTTAGCTCTAGTCATCTTTAAATTTATGTGTTTTGGACCAGTTTTATCTGCTGTGATAAAAGGTAAATTAATATCTGTTTGTTCTGCAGACGATAATTCTATTTTTGCTTTTTCAGCTGCTTCCTTTAATCTTTGTAAAGCAAGTTTGTCTGATTTAAGATCAATTCCATTATCTTTTTTAAATTCAGAAATTAAGTAATCAACAACAGCATTATCAAAATCTTCTCCACCCAAAAAGGTATCTCCATTTGTTGATTTTACCTCAAAAACTCCATCTCCTAATTCAAGAATAGAAACATCAAATGTTCCACCACCTAAATCATAAACAGCAATTTTTTTATTTTGTTTTTTATCTAAACCATAGGCCAATGATGCAGCAGTTGGTTCGTTAATTATTCGAAGTACTTCTAGGCCAGCTATTTTACCAGCGTCTTTAGTAGCTTGTCTTTGTGCATCATTAAAATATGCTGGCACTGTAATCACTGCTTTTGTTACAGCTTGACCCAAATATTTTTCTGCCGTTTCTTTCATTTTTTGCAAAATGAATGCAGATATTTGAGATGGCGAATATTTTTCACCTTTTGCTTCAATCCATGCATCACCTTTTTCAGAATTTACAATTTTAAAAGGAGCAGCCTCTACATCTTTTTTAACAGTTGGGTCATCAAAATTTCTTCCAATTAATCTCTTAACGGCAAAGATGGTATTTTCTGGATTTGTAACAGCTTGTCTTTTAGCTGGTTGGCCAATTAGTTTTTCACTATCATCTGTGAAAGCAACTACAGATGGAGTTGTTCTAGCGCCTTCAGCGTTTTCTATAACTTTAGCCTGGCTACCCTCCATAATTGCAACACAAGAATTGGTAGTCCCTAAATCTATCCCTATAATTTTACTCATAATTAAAGTCTCTTAACCGTCATATATGTGTTAATTTTTAATCTACAAGTTGAATCAATCATTATTTAATTTATTTTTTTCTTTGTTTTTCTCAGTTTTTTCATCTTTTTTGTTAGATTTTTTTGCTACCGCGACTAATGATGGTCTTAACAAACGATCTTTTATTACAAAACCTTTTTGAATTTCCGTAATAATTGTACCAGGTTCTTTACTGTCGTCTTCAATCTCCATCATCGCTTGATGAAAATTTGGATCTAGTTTTTTATTTAGACTATCGATCGGCTTAATATTATTTTTACTAAATATTGATATTAAATCTTTATTTATTATATCAAAATGATCTAACATTTTTTTTAGCGCATCAGTATCTTTTAAATTTTCATCATTTTGCAATACTACTTTAGACCTTTCTAGATTATCGATCAAATTTAAAGCTTCTTTTGCAAATGAATATCCTCCATATTCAAATGCATCTTCTTTTTCTTTCTCAAACCTTCTCCTTTGATTTTCCATCTCAGCAAAAGTTCTTGCAAGCTTATCTTCTAGTTCTAAAATTTTTTCTTCTGGCGAAAGTTCTATTTTATCGGTGTTTTCATTGAGATTATCTTTTGTGGAATCTTGGATATCTGAGACTTCATTTTTCTCAGAATCATCCTGTTTAATATCTTTTAAATTGCTTTCTTCTTTTTCCATTTGATCTTATATGGTAAGAAATTTGTAAATTTCTAGATGCTTTATAAAAAAATAACTAAATTACTAATAGGTACTAATAACAAGGGAAAATTAAGAGAAATTAGGCGTCTTTTGCCAAAGAGAATTAAAACTTACTCAACGTCAAGCTTTAATCTTAAAAGTCCTAGGGAAAATGGAAAAAGTTTTAAAGAGAATTCTTTAATTAAATCAAAATATTTTTCAAAAAAAAGCAATCTTATTTGTCTTGCTGATGACTCAGGCCTAGAAATAGATATTTTGAATAAAAAACCAGGAATTTATTCTGCCAGGTGGGGAGGTAAAAATTCAGATTTCAACAAAGCTATTAAAAAAGTTTATCGAGAAATAAAAAAAAAAGATAAAAATTGGAAAAATAAAAAAATTAAAGCGAGATTTATTTGTGCATTAACATTGTGTTATTTTGATAAAAAAATTGCTTGTGTTCAAGGAATAGTCGAAGGAAAAATTTCAAATCAACCAAAAGGTAGGAATGGCTTTGGATATGATCCAATATTTATACCAAAAAATAGAAAAAAAACTTTTGGGGAAATGAAATTTTTACAAAAGTTTCAAATAGATCATAGGTTCAAGGCTTTTAAAAAAATCAAAAAATTTCTTTAAATTTTCCATCATCAACTTGATAAAAATTTAATCTGTGAAATATATTGTTATTTTGAATATCAAAAATTCCAATTTTTCCTTTAAAAGAATTTTTAGTTTTAAATAATGAATTTATATTAGAGAAATCATTATTTAATGATAAATAATGAATTAGTCCGACTAAATCATAACTTAATAGTGCTAAATGATTTGGTATTTCATTAAATTGTTTATAAAATTTATCTTGAAATACCTCTAAGTTTTTTTGATTTATTGAGGGAAAATAAATTGGTTGTATCGATTTTTCATTGGTAAGACTTTTATCAAACCATTGATTTAAAGTGATAAAGTACTTCTTTTTAGGAGAAACATCTGTATATAAAAGTGAGGTAATAACACTTTTTAAACTTTCATCAAAATCAGAAATAATTATAGAGTCAAAATTTACCTTACCTATAGTGTACCGTTTTTTTAGTCTCTCTAACTGTTTGTCCTTGTCAGGTAAATTTGATTTTTCTACTCTTCTTATTTCATCACCAAGATTTTGTTTTCTTCTTTTATAATTAGTAATTTTTTCTATTTGAGCTGTTAATTTTGTTGGCTCAGTATCGTAAATATGATGTTTGCTTATTTTTATTTTTGAATTTTTAATAGCTTTTCTAATTTCAAATTCGTAATTTAGCCTTGGAGTTAAAAAGATAGTTTTATTTATTTCATTTAATTCAATAAATTTTCTAATTGTGTTTAATTGTGAAGTAGCATTGATGCCACTGCTGATAACATTTTTAGGAATGTCCAAGGTCATGTTGGTTAAAGATAAAAAAATAATATCCTCAATCTTATCGAGATAAGCTAAACTTTCATAAAAGATTGGACCGATTACGATTTTAACTCCAATTTCTTTTAATTCAAATGCAGATTTAATAGTTTTATCAGGATTTGAATTTGTATCTTTTAAATGTATTTCTAATTTTTCTGTATTAATATCTTCAAGCGCTATTCTAACGGACTTAATAATTTGTTTACCTAATTCTTTATTGTCACCTGTAATTGGAACTAATAGACCTATCTTTAATTTTTCATCAGCTAGAATATTAAAAGGATATAAATTAACTAATATAAAAAATATAATTTTAATAAATTTTAAAAGTTTATTCATTTTGATGATAGTATATTAATCTACATTAAATTATGGTCAAAAATAGTAATTCAAAAAATAAAGAAGTCAAAAAAGGTCTTTATTTAGTACCTACTCCTGTAGGAAATTTAGGTGACATTACTTTAAGAGCGATAGATATTCTTAAAAAATCTGATTATATCTTATGTGAAGACACCAGAGTGTCTAAAATTTTATTGAATAAATATCAAATTAAATCAAAATTAATATCTAACCATAAATTTAATGAAAAAAAGAATCTATCAAAAGTAATTGAATTGCTAAAAAATGGGTTAATCATCTCACTAGTTTCAGATGCTGGCACACCAGGAATTTCTGATCCTGGATCAGTAATAATCAATGAGTGTATTGAGAATAATATAGAGGTAATTCCTTTACCTGGTGCTTCGTCAGTTACATTAGCTGTATCTATTAGTGGATTTTCGGAAAAATTTTTTTTCTACGGTTTTATTCCAAATAAAAAAAATAAAATTGATGAAGATTTTATTCAATTATCAAACTTAAACTCCTCAATAGTTTTTTTTGTTTCTCCAAATAAGATTATGAAAATACTACCAATAATAAAAAAAAATTTTACTGGAAGAAAAATTTTGATTTGTAGAGAAATGACCAAGCACTTTGAAGAATTTATAAGAACAGATGTCGAAAAGATTGAAACTCTTCAATTTGAATTGAAAGGTGAATTTACAATAGTAATTTCTCAAAAAATAATAGATAAAAATACTTCACAAACTTTAGATGAATCAGATAAAAAGATAATAAATCAAATGATAAATAAAATTAGTATTAAAGATATTATAAATATAGTTCAGAGAAACAGTAAAATTTCAAAAAAAGAGATATATAGTTATTGTGTTAAAAAAAAAAATGAAAAGTAGATTGCTTTTATCTTTATTTCTAATTTTGACTTTGTCCAATTGTGTAGGTGTTTCATCAAAAGGTCTTTTCGGAACTGGTGTCAGTGTGGCTTTTGATCCAAGATCGGTCGGTACTCAAATTGATGACTCGATTATGCAAAAAAATTTATCTGCTAGAATAATTCTATTAGATAAAAGTTATTTTTTATCTGTTAAATCAAAAGTTTTAGATGGAAGGATATTTTTGACAGGAAAAGTTGATGACCCAGAAGAAAAATTAAAATTAACAAAATTAGCTTGGGAAACCGAAGGTGTGCGATCTGTTAGAAATGATATAAAGATTAAAGATAAGTTCAATCTACAAGAGTCTGCTAAAGATCTTTTAATAACCTCACAATTAAGAACAGCATTAGTGTTGAGTAAATCAATTAAAGCAACAAATTATCAAATAGATACATATCAAAAGAAAATTTACATATACGGAATTGCAATGAATGCTGATGAAAAAGAATTAGTAATAAATGAAGCAAGAGAAATTTTGGATGTTAGAGATGTTATAGCGAGTATACTACTTGTAGAAAATTTAAGGATACAAAAAAATTAATTTATTTTTTATAATTTATCACGTCAGCAGAATAAGCAGCTATAGAAGCTAAATTTATAATTTCAGATGTGGAGCTTCTTAACGGAGCTATTTCTATTGGTAATCCTAATCCAATTAGTAAAGGTCCAATCACTTTAGCGTCTCCAAAAGTTTTCATCATCTTATAAGAAATAGCTGCACTGTGTTGACCGGGCATAATTAAAATATTTGCATTACCTACAATTTTTGAAAAAGGATAAAGTTCTTTATATTCTTCATTTAAAGCAACATCTGGCTGCATATCTCCATCAAATTCAAAATTTACATTTCTATCTTTTAAAATTTCTACAGCATTTTTTATATGTTTCGTTCTACTTGTACTGGGTTGACCAAATGTTGAGTGTGAAACGAAAGCAACTTTAGGATCAAAACCAAATAATCTTACTACACGCGCAGCTGAGATTGCCATATCAGCCATTTGTTCAGAACTAGGATATTCATGTACACTTGTATCGCCAACAAAAATTGTTTTACCTTTATGAACGACTAAGTTAAGTCCAAACATTATTTCTCCTTGTCTAGCATCTACCACTTGTTTAATTTTATCTAATGAAGCCCCAAATCTTCTTGTATTGCCTGTTACAGCACCATCTGCATCACCGCATGCAACCATACATGATGCCCAAATAACTCTATCATTTCTTACCATACGATCACAATCCCACTCTAATAAACCTTGTTCTCTTTGCAGTTTTTCAAATAAATATTTGACATATTTTTCTCTTTTTGGAGTATCTTTTGAGTTGGTAATTTCGATGTCAAAATTATCACTGTAACCAATTTTTTTAATTTGTTCCTTTATTTTTTCCTCTTTACCAATAAGAATTGGAGTACCAAGTTTTGAATTTTTAAAAGCTATCGCAGCCTTAAGAGTGTTTTCATCCTCTCCGTCTGCGAAAACAATTTTTTTTGGTTTCTTTTTTATGTAAGTATTTATACCCTGCATTATTGTAACTGTTGGATCTAATCTTTGTTTAAGTTGATCTTGATAAATTTCAAAATTTTCAATTTTTTTTCTAGCTACTCCAGTGTCTATAGCAGCTTTTGCAACAGCTGATGGAATTATACTTATTAATCTTGGGTCAAAAGTAGATGGAATTATATAGTTTTTTCCATAATGGGGTCTTTCACCACCCATTGCAGCCACTACCTCATCAGGTACATCCTCTCTCGCGAGTTTTGCTATTGCATGCGCTGCAGCAATTTTCATTTCTTCATTTATTGTTTTAGATCTTACATCCAAAGCTCCTCTAAAAATATATGGAAAACCAATCAGATTATTTACTTGATTTGGGTAATCTGATCTTCCAGTAGCAATAATTGCATCATCTCTTACTTCCTCAATTTCCTCAGGTTTAATTTCTGGATCTGGGTTAGCACATGCAAAAATTATCGGATTTTTTGACATTTTTTTTACCATTTCTTTCGTCAAAGCGCCTTTTGCAGACAAACCTAAAAAAACATCTGCATCTTTAATGGCATCATTTAAAGTTCTATCTTTAGTTTCTATTGCATGAGCAGATTTCCATTGGTTTAAATTATCCCTACCTCTAAAAATTACTCCTGTTCTATCCACCATTTTAATATTTTTTTGAGGAACACCACTTTTTTTAAATAAATTAGCACAGGCCATTGCTGATGCACCTGCGCCGTTAACTACTATTTTTACTTTTTCAATTGATTTTCCATTGATATCTAAAGCATTGATTAAAGCTGCTGTTGTAATAATTGCTGTTCCGTGTTGATCGTCATGAAATACAGGTATATCTAAAATTTCTTTTAGTTTTTCCTCAATTATAAAACAATCAGGTGCTGCAATATCTTCTAAATTAATACCACCAAAACTTGGTGCAAAATTTTTTATAGAAGTAATAATTTCATTTGTATCATTTGAGTCAATTTCAAGATCTATAGAGTCAATATCGGCAAATCTTTTAAATAACACAGCTTTTCCTTCCATGACAGGTTTTGAAGCAAGTGCACCAAGGTTGCCTAAGCCAAGAATAGCGGAGCCGTTACTAATTACAGCTACAAGGTTTCCTTTACTTGTGTAGTCGTATGCAGCGTTCGAGTCTTCACTAATTTTTTTGACAGGAACTGCAACACCAGGCGAATATGCCAAAGCTAGATCTCTTTTAGTAATCATACTTTTTGAGGCTCTTATCTCAATCTTGCCAGGTTTTTTATGGCTATGAAATTCCAAAGCTTCTTTATCAGTATAATGATCTATTTTTGTTTTTTTCATTTATGCTAATTAGATGTACAAATGGGGTAAAATTAAGACTAATATGATTTATGAATTTAATTAAGTCAACAGGGACTTTTGGATTTTATACTATAATCAGTAGATTACTTGGTTATTTAAGAGATATTTTAATTGCCATATTTCTTGGCACTAGTCTTCTCGCAGATGTTTTTTTTGTAGCCTTTAGAATACCAAATACCTTTAGACGTTTATTTGCAGAAGGAACATTTAATGCAGCTTTTGTTCCAAGTTACACATCAGAATTTACAAAAGGTAAATCAAAAGCACACAAATTTGCAGGTCAAATTTTTAATTTATTATTTATAAGTTTGTTATTTTTAGTTTTGATCATTGAACTTTTTATGCCAATTTTCATAAGCTTAATCGCTCCAGGGTTTGTCGGTGATGGTAAGAAAATTGAATTAGCTATCACTTTAACAAGAATAACATTTCCTTTCCTAATGTTTGTTTGTTTAGCTTCTTTTTTTGCGGCAATTTTAAATTCTCACAATAAATTTGCCGCTGCATCTGCAGCACCGATTATTTTAAATCTTATTTTGATAGGTATCTTGTCATTTGGAAAAGTACTCAATGATCAGTTGGTTTATTATCTTTCTTATGGAGTTTCTATTGCAGGTTTTTTACAAATTATTTTCTTATATAAATTTGTTGTTAATTTTTACTCAGTAAAGTTTGATTTTAGATTTAGAATTACAAAACAAGTTAAAATTTTTTTTAAAAAACTCTTGCCTAGTATTTTTTCTTCTGGTGTAACACAAATAAATATTCTTGTAGGAACAATTATTGCATCTTTTCAAGCAAGTGCAGTTTCCTATCTTTATTACGCAGATAGGATTTATCAAATTAATTTAGCTATAGCTGGTATAGCAATAGGTGTAGTAATTTTACCGCAACTTTCAAAATATGTTCAATTAAAAAAAAAAGATAAGATTTTATTAGTTCAAAATAAAGCTTTGGAATTAAGTATATTTTTGAGCTTCCCGGCTACTTTAGCTTTGTTGGTTGGATCTGAAGAAATTATTTCTGCATTATTTGGATATGGTTCATTTAATGAGTTTGCAGTTAAAAATTCAGCATTAGCGCTTTATTATTTTAGTTTTGGTTTACCCGCATTTGCTTTTATAAAAGTTTTTTCTAGTTTTTTCTTTGCAAACCATGATACGAAAACGCCATTTTATATTTCTTTCATATCAGTTTTATTAAACGTATTTATAAGTTTTTATTATTTTAAAACTGTTGGATTTATAATAATACCTATTGCAACATCTATATCTTCATGGTTTAATTCAGTAGTTCTATTTATTTACCTTAAAAAAAGAAATCTATTTAGTTTCAGTAAATATTTTATTATTAAGTTTTCTAAGATAAGTTTTGTATCAGTAATTACATGTTTATTTTTCAAATATTTAATTTCGAGTTTCGAAAATTTATTAGCTTATGATTATAATTTTAAATTGTTTTATCTAACATTGTTTGTATTATTAGTATTAATTCTCTATTTGTTAGTATCTATCTTTATCAAAGCTTTCAATTATAAAGATCTTAAATTAAAGTATTAGATTATGGTAAAAAAAATTTTTTCTGGAGTTCAGCCTACTGGTAATTTGCATTTAGGTAATTATTTAGGAGCAATAAAAAACTTTGTGGAGTTAAATAATGATAATCAAAATAAATGTGTTTTTTGTGTAGTAGATTTACATGCCATAACTGTAAAGCAAGATCCAAAAGAATTAAGAAATAATATTAGAGAAACTGTAGCTACATTTATTGCAAGTGGTATTGATCCATCAAAAAGTATAATCTTCAATCAATCTAAAGTTACTGCCCATTCTGAAATAGCTTGGATATTAAGTTGTGTTGCAAGAATGGGTTGGCTAAATAGAATGACGCAATTTAAGGAAAAGGCTGGAAAAGATAAAGAAAAAGCAAGCGTTGGACTTTATTCTTATCCTATATTGATGGCAGCTGATATATTACTTTATGATGCAACTCATGTGCCTGTAGGTGATGATCAAAAACAACATCTAGAACTTTGTAGAGATATTGCTCAAAAATTTAATAATGATTTTGAAGTAGAGGATTTTTTTGTTATTCCAGAACCTTTAATTCAAAAAGAATTTTCAAGAATAATGAGTCTTAAAGATGGTTTAAAAAAAATGAGTAAGTCAGATGAGTCTGATTTAAGTAGAATTAATTTAACAGATACAAAAGATCAAATAATTAATAAAATCAAAAAAGCCAAAACAGACTCTCTCCCACTACCATCTAATGTTGAAGAACTAAATAAAAGACCAGAAGCATTAAATTTAATCGGAATTTATTCAAGTTTAAATAATTCTTCACTAGAAGAAACAATTAAAAATTTTTCAGGAAAAAATTTCTCTGATTTTAAAAATAGTTTATCACAATTGATGGTTGATAAAATTGATCCAATTTCACTTGAAATTAGAAAATTATTAGATGATAGCGATTATTTAGATCAAATTCTTTCTGAAGGAGTCAAAAAAGCCCAAGAAATAGCATCTCAAAAGGTTAAGAAAATTCATGAAATAATAGGTTTTTAAAAAAATCTTTTTTACAAGTTTAAATTTTTTTTTTTTAAACTATATATAAATCATGTTCATTCAAACAGAAATTACACCAAATCCTAATTCATTAAAGTTTTTGCCTGGAAAAACTGTTTCAAATATAGGATCTATTGAAATTAATTCTAAAGATGAAACAAAAAATGATTTAATAAGAAATTTATTATCAGTAAATGGTGTTGAAGGAATCTTTTTGGGAAAAGATTTTATATCAGTAAACAAATATGATCATATTTCATGGGAAGAGATTAAGCATATTGTTATTTCTCTAATTAATGATTTTTATTCTAATGGTAATGATTATGTTATTAATAAAAGTTTAAAGGAGGAAAATAAAGATTATTCAGAGATAGAGAACAAAATTATTAAGATTCTAGATGATAAAATAAGGCCTGCTGTAGCTAAAGATGGTGGAGATATCAAATTTAAGGAATTTAAGAATGGAATTGTTAGAGTTCAACTTCAAGGCAGTTGCTCAGGTTGCCCAAGTTCAACAATGACCCTAAAACAAGGAGTGCAGAATCTTTTATGTCACTACATACCTGAAGTGCAAAAAGTAGAAGCAATTTAGTTTATGAAAAAAAAACTTTTTTTTTCTAATTTAAGATTATTTAAATTTTTTGATAAAAAAGGAATAGGTTCACTACCAAGAGTTTTTGTAAGTTCAATTGTAATAGTAACATTATTTTATATTTCACCAGCAATCATTAATTCAGTTGATAAAAGCAATAACGAATTTCAAAATAATTCAAAAGCCGTTCTTGCCTATACATTAAATAAAGAAAATAATATTAACGATGATAATCAAATTTTAGATGAAAAAGACCTTTTAGTTGACATTTTTAGTTTGAATGATTTGGATACAGATACAGTTAGACTTAATGCATCTACTATAAAACAATTATTTGAGGATACAAATTATACCTTAAGTGATGTAAGAGAAAAAAAATTAGTAAAACCTGTGGCATTAACTTTATTACCAAATGAAATTAAAAAAATTGAAAATACAAAAAAAAGAAAGGAATTTTTTATCCAAATAGTTTTACCTTTAGTTTTACAGGAAAATAATAATATAAGATTGGATAGAAAAAGACTTTTTAGCATAATCAATAAAAGTAATAATACGAAAATAGAAAAAAAATGGCTTGATAAGAAATATAAACAATATGGTGTTTTGTCTAAAGATTTATCAATTTTAAAAATAAGAATGGATGAAATACCGGTTTCATTAGCTATTGCTCAAGCCGCAAAAGAAACAGGATGGGGAACATCTAGATTTGCTCTTGAAGGAAATGCATTATTCGGACAATGGACATGGTCAGGAGAAGGTTTAAAACCAAAAGACTCTGATAAGAACACAGGTCACAAAGTAATGAGGTTTAACGTATTACAAGCTTCGGTAAGAGCTTATCAAAGAAATTTGAATACTCATTCTTCTTATAAAGGTTTTAGACAAGCTAGAGCACAGTTTAGGGATGCAGGAAAATCTTTAGATAGTCTTATATTATCAAAATTTTTAAATACCTACGCAGAGACTGGTGAAAAATATGTAGAGGTTTTACAACAAATTATTAAACAGAATAATTTAAAAGATTTTGACGATGCAAAATTGCTACCTTCAAGTATAGAATTAGAAAGTTTGATTTAATTTTTTTTGATAATAGTAAATTGAGTCCCAAACCATCGCCATTTTCCATTATCATTTAATGAACAATTAATTCTACCCCTTCTAGGTAAAAATTTCTCCTCAAAATTGATCGTTAGAGTTTTGTTTTGGAAATTTAAATTTGATTTTTTCCAATTTCCCCCATCATTTGAGTAGCAGGTAATATTTTCAATATTTTTTTGTTCATTAAAAAATTCAATTTTCAACTTAGGAGGATTTTCATAATCATTTATTTTTTTTTCCTCAGGTTTTAAATTTTTATACTCTAAAGGATTATAATTAATTAAAGATTTAAATCGTTTTAAATCTCCATATTTTTCATTAATTGGAAATCTTGGCAATTCAAACTTATCTTTGTTTATATCAATAACCCCTGAATGTTGACCGAAACCAATTTTAAAATTTTCAGAAATATATTTTTTCATAAATAGCGAATACTCACCAAAAGGATACGAAAATATTGATGGAACATATCCCAAGTTATCTTTAAAAATTTGAGTTGCAGTTTCTATATCATTAATAAAATCTTCTTCATTCATGTCAATGAGATACTCGTGAGTATGTGAATGATGGCCAATATATCCAAATTCAGATTGTTCAATTTCTTTAATTTGATCCCAATTCATATATCCAATTCTACCAACTGGTTCTGTTGATACAAAAAGGATAAATGGAATTTTATTCGATTTTAAATATGGCCAAGCCTCAGTATAAAAAGATTTAAATCCATCATCAATAGTGATTAAAATTTTTTTTTCATTTTTTGGTTCATCAAATTCATTAACAAATAGTCTTGGATCATAAAAATTATATCCATTCTCCTTTATAATTTTTAAATGTTCTATAAAGATATCCATTTTAATATTTGTTGATGGATATTTATTTTCATTAAATCGATGATACATTAATGATAAAATTCCATTATCATTTGAATAGTATTTGATATTATTTTCTTCTGAATTAGAATTAGATATAAAAATTAATATTATAATGACAAAACTAATTTTAGATGCTGCAAGAGAGAAAATATTTTTAATGATCATTGATAACAACTCTAGTTATAATATTTCCTATCAAAATAGTAAAACTAATTATGAAAAATTGATATTATTAATTAATGAATTTTTAGTTTCTAAAAATTTGGATTTAAAAAAAATTTCTGAAATATACGTAAATAGAGGCCCTGGTAGTTTTGCAGGAATAAGAAATTCTTTATCTGTAGTAAAAGCAATTCATTTAGCAAATAAAATTAATTATTTTTGTTTTAGTTTTAAAGATTTTAATGGAGAAAACGAAGTTAAATATGAAATTATTCCTCAATTATGCGAAAAATTTAAGGTGAAAAAAAATTTGATTAACCCCATTTATATGAGTTAAAATTAATTATGTCAGAAACAATAGAACAAAAATGCTTATCTAAGGGTGTTAAGCTTACAGATCAAAGAAAAATAATTGCTAAAATTATGTCAGAATCCACGGATCATCCCAATGTAGATGAGCTTTATATGAGAGTATCTAAAGTAGATCCTAAAATTAGTATCGCTACTGTTTATAGAACAGTAAAACTTTTTGAGGAGTCAGGAATTTTAACTAAACATGAATTTAAAGGTGGCAAAGCTAGATATGAGGAATTAAACGAAGGTCATCACGATCATTTAATTGATGTGAAAACAGGTGAAATTATTGAATTTGTTGATGAAGAGATTGAAAAATTACAAAAAAAAGTTGCAGAAAAACATGGATACAAACTTGTTGATCATAAGCTAGAATTATATGGCGTTAAATTAAATTCAAAAGATGAGTAAAAAAATTTTTATTAAAACATTTGGTTGTCAAATGAATGAATACGACTCAAATCGTATATTTGACACTGTTAAAGAAATTGGATTTAAAAAAACAAATATTATAGATGATGCAAATTGTTATTTATTAAATACTTGCCATATAAGAGATAAAGCAAAAGAAAAAGTTTATCACGAAATTGGCAGGGTGAAGCAAACTTTTAAGTCAAAAAAGAAACCATTAGTAATTGTTGCGGGATGTGTTGCTCAAGCAGAAAACGAGCAAATGTTAAAAAGGGAACCTTATATAGATATAGTAATAGGACCTCAGTCATACCATAATATTAATTACAAGATAGAGGAGTTTTTGGAAAAACAAAAAAAAATAGATGAGACAGAATTTGAAGCTAATTTAAAATTTGATTATTTGAATAAGTTTGAAAATTCCTCAAGTAAAGTTTCTTCATTTTTAACTATTCAAGAAGGATGCGATAAGTTTTGTCATTTTTGTGTTGTTCCATATACAAGAGGACCTGAATACTCAAGATCATTTGATGAAATTATAAAAGAGGCAAAAATACTAGCAAAAAATGGAGTCAAAGAAATTACTTTATTAGGACAAAATGTAAATGCATATAACTATGAAAATTATAAATTGTCAGATTTAATACTTGAAATAGAAAAGATTAATGAAATCAAAAGAATAAGATATACAACCTCGCATCCGAAGGACATGACAGATGAATTAATAGATGTTTATGGAATTTCAAAAAAATTAATGCCTTTAGTTCATTTACCTTTACAAAGTGGCTCTAATAAAATGCTCAAATTAATGAATAGGAATCATAATATTCAGGATTATTTAAATATTTATAAAAAACTTGTAAATATTAATCCAATGATTAAATTTTCGAGCGATTTCATTATTGCTTATCCAGGAGAGGATGAAAATGATTTTAATAGAACATTAGAATTAATCAAAAAATTAAGATTTGTTAATTCATTTTCGTTTATCTTTAGTCCAAGGCCTGGTACAATAGCTTCAAAGTTGAAAACTATTGATAATAAAATATCTCTAAAAAGACTTCAAATTATTCAAAAAGCATTATTTAATAATCAAATAAACATGAATAAATCTTTAGAGAATAAAATCGTAGATGTTTTGGTAGAAAATAAAAATAAAAAAGATAATAAATTTTTTGGAAGAACTGAATATATGACTTCAACTATTTTTGATGCTAATGATGAAGATGTTGGAAAAATTATTAGTATAAAGATTATTAGTAGTAATCAAAATACGTTATTTGGAAAGAAAGTTCATAAATCTAAATTAAAAGTAGCATAAATTTGAAAAATTCAATAAAAAAAAATATACAATCTTCTCTTAAAATTGTTTATTCCGATAATAACACTTTAAGTGTTATCTTTAATAGCAACGATTTGTTAATGGGTGTCGCTGGAGAATTTAATAAAAATTTGAAAGATTTAGAAAAAATTACTGGTGCTAGTTTATATTCAAGAGGAAACTCAATTTTGATAAAATCTTCACAGGAAAAAAATGAATTAGTTAAAAATGCAATTCAATTTTTAGTTAATCAATTTATAAATAATGGCAGCATTGAAAACAAAGATATTTTATCTTCGGTCGATCAGTTTATGATTAATGAAAAAGTAAAAAATTCAAATGTAACCGATATAATTAAGACCCCAAAAAAATCAATAATTCCAAGATCAGAAAAGCAAAAAGAATACGTTAGAGCATTAAGGGAAAAAGATATTATAATTTCTGCTGGTCCAGCTGGAACAGGTAAAACATTTTTAGCAGTTGCTGTTGGTTTAACTATGTTATTAGAAAAAAAAATTGAAAGAATAATTTTATCCCGCCCTGCAGTTGAAGCAGGTGAGAGACTTGGTTTTTTACCAGGTGATATGAAAGAAAAAGTCGATCCATACTTAAGACCTTTGTACGATTCTTTATATGATTTATTCCATTTTGAAAAAATTCAAAGAATGATTGAAATCGGAGATATAGAGATAGCTCCTCTAGCATTTATGAGAGGAAGGACTTTAAAAAATTCTTTTGCAATTTTAGACGAGGCTCAAAATGCTACTGATACTCAAATTAAAATGTTTTTAACTAGAATTGGAGAAAATTCAAAAATTATAGTAAATGGTGATCCCTCTCAAATTGATTTACCCAACAAACAAGCCTCAGGCCTAGAAAGATCAAAGAAATTATTATTTCATTTAAATGAAATTTCAGTTGTAGATTTTGATCATTCTGATGTTGTTAGACATCCTTTGGTTTCCAAAATTGTTAAAGCATATTCTAACAATAATGATAAAAGTTAATGTTCTCACAGAGGGTAAAACCTGGTCAAAAAAATTAAAAAAAAAAGAATTTTTTTTTAACAACCTTTGTAAATTTTTTCCAAAAAAATTTCAATTTAAACAAAAAAAAATACTCATTACCTTGTTACTTTCTAATAATGAAAATATTAAAAAATTAAATAAAAAATTTAGAAATATAAACAAACATACTGATATTTTATCATTTCCATTTCATCAAAAATCTAAAGCAATAAAAGAAATTTACTTAGGAGATATTATAATAAGTATTAATTATATAAATAAACCTAAAAATTTAAGTTTATATGAATTCAAAGAAAAACTAGTCAAAATTTTTATACATGGTTTTTTACATCTACTGAATTTCGATCATATAAGAAAAAAAGATTATTTAAAGATGCTTAAAGAAGAGCAAAAAATATATGAGTCAGTTCATAAATTTATAAAATTAAATTGAAAAAGAAAATTATAATAGAAGTTTTTTTATTGTTAATATTAGGGGCGCTAAGCTCTTTAAGTCTTCCACCATTTAACTTTTTTTTTATTAATTTTTTTACTTTTAGCATATTTTTTATTTTCTTATTTAAAAAACTGAATATTCAATTTCAAAAGAAAATTTTCTTTTTTTATGGCTGGTTATTTGGTTTTGGTTATTTTTTATCAAACATATATTGGATAACAATTTCTCTAACGTTTGAACAAGATTTTAATTTTTTGATACCAATTGCTATTTTTTTGATTCCTGCTTTTTTATCTTTATTTTATGGAATTGTTACTTTAATTTTTTATATTTTTAATTTTAAAAATATAATAAGTTCTTTTTTTCTTTTTTCACTTCTATTTGGATTAATAGAATATTTAAGAGGAAATATATTAACCGGTTTCCCGTGGAATTTGATAGTTTATAGTTTTTCAGAAAATATTAATTTTCTAAGTTTTCTCTCAATTATTGGAACTTATTCATTTAATCTTTTGGTAATTACTTTTTTTACTGCACCTGCAATTTATATTCTGAGAAAATCAAAAAAAGAAATTGTATTGTTGAGTGTTCTATTATTGCTTCCAATTTTATTTTTAACTTATGGGAATGAATATAAAAAAAATTTTTTGAGTAAAGAATTGAAAAAAAATCCATACATAATAAGAGTTATAAGTTCAAACATAAGTCTAGATCGATTTTATGAAGATATAGAGACTGAAGAGGTTTTGAGTGAATTAATAAAAATTAGTGCTCCTGAGCCTGAAAAAAAAATATTTTTTTTATGGCCAGAGGGAATTATACCCGGCATATATCAAGATCAATTGATTTTATATAATGACATATTTAAAAAAAATTTTACAGAAAATCATTTAATTGGTCTTGGAACAACAAGTAGATTGTTAAATAATAGACAATATAAATATTTTAATTCATTTTCAGTTGTCGATAACAAATTAAATTTGATTGAAAATTATTATAAAATAAATTTGGTTCCATTTGGTGAATTTTTACCTTTTGAAAATTTTTTTCAAAAATTTGGTCTAAGATCAATAACAAATAATTTTGGATCTTTTCATCGAGGCGAGAAAAGAAAAATAATTAAACTAAAAAAAAATTTTCAAAATTTTTCCTTTTTGCCACTTATTTGTTATGAAATAATTTATAGTGGACAACTTTCACAAGATTTAAATTATGATTATATATTTAACATTTCTGAAGATGGGTGGTTTGGATCTTCTATCGGACCAAAACAACATTTAGCACATAGTATTTTTAGAGCAATAGAGAGTGGAAAATATGTAATTAGATCTGCTAACAATGGAATGACTGTAATTATAAATCCTTTAGGAGAGATTGAAAAAAAAATTGATTATGAAAAAGATGGTTTTATTGATTTAATAGATAGAAGATATCTAGAACCGACAATATTTTCTCTTTATGGAAACAAAATATTTGTAATATTAATTTTGTTGTATATTTTCTTAATTTTTTCATTTAATAGGATCAAAAATGAGTAATTTAAAAAATTTTCTTTTTACTAGTGAGTCTGTTTCCGAGGGTCATCCTGACAAAGTATCTGATAGAATCTCTGATATGGTTGTTGATACTTATCTCTCTGGAGATCCTTTTTCAAGAGTTGCATGTGAAACACTTACAACTACTAACAAAGTTGTATTGGCAGGTGAAGTAAGAGGTCCTGAAATTAAAAAAGAAGATTTAATAAAAAAGGTGAGAGAATGTATAAAAGATATTGGATATGACCAAGATGGATTTACTTGGAAAGAAGCTACTAAAATAGAAAGCCATCTTCATTCACAATCAGCTGATATTGCAATGGGAGTGGACTCTGCTGGAAACAAAGATGAAGGTGCTGGAGACCAAGGAATTATGTTTGGTTATGCATGTAATGAAACAGATGTTTTAATGCCAGCTCCAATTCATTACTCACATAAAATTTTAAGATTAATGGCGGAAGATAGAAAATCTGGAAAATTAAAAAACATTGAACCGGATTCCAAAAGCCAAGTAACTTTTGAATATTTTGATGGAAAACCCATTAAAGTTAAATCTGTCGTAATATCCTCACAACATTCAGCTGATGTAAATCAAGAGCAAGTTAGAGAGTTGTTAAGACCTTATATGATTAATTCTATACCAGATTCCTTTTTAGAGGGCTTTGATGATAAGGAATTTTATGTAAACCCTACAGGTAATTTTGTTATAGGTGGTCCGGATGGAGATTGTGGACTTACTGGAAGAAAAATAATTGTAGACACGTATGGAGGTGCAGCTCCACATGGGGGTGGAGCATTTTCTGGCAAAGATCCAACTAAGGTTGATAGATCGGCTGCATATGCAGCAAGATATATTTCAAAAAATGTTGTTGCTTCAAAAATTGCAGATAAATGTTTAATTCAATTAGCTTATGCCATCGGAGTATCAAAACCTCTATCAATTTACGTAAATCTTTTTGATAATGATTTAGATAAAAATAAATTTGTGGAGGAAAAAATAAAAGATAATTTTGACTTGAGCCCAAGAGGAATAAGAGAAATGCTTAAATTGAATAAACCAATTTATGAAAAAACTTCTGCCTATGGACATTTTGGAAGAGAACCTGAGCAAGACGGAGCATTTTCTTGGGAAAAAACAGATAAATCAACGTTATTTAATAAATAGTTTATATTGAATAATTAAAAAACTCTAATATATATACGGCATACATTGTTGAATTATCATAATGGGCGTAAGCCCATTTTTTTTTGGAGTTAAAAAATAAATGTTAAATAAAAGAGCTGACAAACTTGAATTACTAAGAATTGCAGAAGCAGTAGCTTTAGAAAAATCAATCGATAAAGATTTAATAATAAGCTCAATGGAAACTGGTATCGCAAAAGCAGCTAAGTCAAAATTTGGTCAAGACAACGAAATAAAAGTGTTAATAAATAGAGACAATGGAGATATAGAAATTTTTAGAAAGTTAGTAATTTCAGAAAATCCTGAAAATGCGAATACTGAAATTAAATTAGAGGATGCAATTAATTTAAATGAACTTAATAAAGATAAAAAGATTGGTGATGAAGTTTTACAACCATTACCATCATTTGATTTTGGTAGAATTGCCGCTCAAACAGCTAAACAAGTAATAAATTCTAATGTAAGAGAAGCAGAGCGCGAAAGACAGTTCAATGATTTTATAGATAAAAAAGATACAATATTGAGTGGAATAGTTAAAAGGCTAGAGTTTGGAAATGTAATTGTTGATCTTGGAAGAACAGAAGCAATAATTCAAAAGAATGAACTTATCCCAAGAGAAAATATTAAAGCTGGAGACAGAATTAAAGCATACTGTTATGACGTAAGAAGGGAACCAAGAGGTCAACAAATATTTCTTTCAAGAGCGCACCCTAAATTTATGGAAAAGTTATTTCTCCAGGAAGTTCCTGAAATTTATGATGGTTTAATAGATATAAAATCTTCATCGCGAGATCCAGGAAGTAGAGCAAAAATTTGTGTAAAAGCTGTTGATACTTCTTTAGACCCAGTTGGTGCTTGTGTTGGTATGAGAGGATCAAGAGTTCAAGCTGTTGTGAATGAACTTCAAGGTGAAAAGATTGATATTGTTAATTGGTCGGAAGATCCAGCAATCTTGGTTTCTAATGCATTATCACCTGCTGAAGTTCAAAGGGTCAATGTTGATATGGAAAGAAAAAAACTTGATGTCATACTTACAGAGGAAAATTTAAGTAAAGCAATTGGAAGACGAGGTCAAAATGTGAGATTAGCTACAAAATTACTTAATTATGAAATCAATATTATGACTGACCAAGAGGACTCTGAAAGAAGGCAATTAGAATTTAAAGAAAAAACTGATAACTTCGTCAAAAATTTAGAGTTAGACGAAACTCTTGGGCAGCTTCTAGTTGCAGAAGGGTTTTCAACAATAGATGATATTAAAGATAGTTCAGTTGAAAATTTGACTAAAATTGAGGGAATTGAAAAAGAAACTGCTGAAGCATTAATTGAAAGAGCAAAAGAATTTCACGAGAAAGATAAAGAGGATATATCACAAAGAATTAAAGAATTAGGCGTATCTGATGACTTAATTAGTTTAAAAGGTTTAACCCCAGGTATGCTTGTTACTTTGGGAGAACAAAAAATTTTGAAATTAGAAGATTTTGCAGATTTAGCCTCAGATGAACTAACTGGTAGCTTTGATGTTGTTAAAGGTGAAAAAATAAAAATTCAAGGTTATTTAGAGGATTTTGCATTATCAAAAGATGAAGCAGATGAATTAATAATGTCTGCAAGAAATATTGTTTATAAAGATTGAGGGATGAGAAATGGAAAACAAAAAAACAAAATTAACTATTTCTGGAAGTTCCAAGAAATCATTCAAAAATTTTGACTCACCAAAAGCAAAAGGAAATAAAACAGTAGTTATTGATAAAAGAACAAAAGCACAAGGTAAAGGTTTTTTTAACAAAAATTTGGACAATAAGAAATCATTTTCAAACCTTAAACGTACTAGTGGCTTTAATCCTAATTTTGGAATTAAGACATCCTCAGCTCATAGTGATTTTGAAAAACGTAAACTTGCGGAACAAAGAGCCACAAAGAGATTAAAAACTGACGAGGATAAAGATAAAAAATCTAAATCAACATCAAAAAAAAGAGAATTAAAATTAACAGTATCTAGGGCCCTAAGTGATGAAATTGAAACTCGACAAAGAAGTTTGGCGTCAGTAAAGAGAGCAAGACAAAAAGAGCTTAAGAATGCTCAAAAGTTAGAAAATAGGGAAAGCTCAAAACCTCTAAAAAAAGATATCAATATTCCTGAAGCTATAACAGTAAGAGAACTTGCGAATAGAATGGCCGAGCAATCAAGTAACGTAATTAAACATTTATTTGGAATGGGAGTTTCAGTTACAATCAATCAAACACTTGCGGCAGATACTGCTGAATATTTAGTTAAGGAGTTTGGACATAACCCTATCAGAGAAGAAAAAGCTGATGAAATAATTAAAAAAATAAAGGATTCTAGATCAGAAAATTTAAAAAATAGGGCACCAATAATTACTGTGATGGGTCATGTGGATCACGGAAAAACATCAGTACTAGACGTGCTGAGAAGTGCGAATGTTGTATCAGGAGAATTTGGTGGCATCACCCAACATATTGGTGCGTATCAAATTGAAAAAAATTCTAATAAGCTAACATTTATTGATACTCCAGGACACGCTGCTTTTACAGAAATGAGAGCCAGAGGATCAAAATTAACAGACTTAGTCGTTCTTGTTGTTGCTGCTGATGATGGAGTAAAACCTCAAACTGTTGAGTCCATTAAACATGCTAAAGCTGCCAATGTTCCAATAGTAGTCGCCATTAATAAATGTGATTTACCTGATGCTGACCCCAAGAAAATTAAAAACCAATTGTTAGAACATGAATTAATTGCTGAAGATTTATCAGGAGATACTTTAATGGTAGAAATTTCAGCTAAAACAAAACTCAACTTAGATAAGTTAATAGAAGCTATATCACTTCAAGCTGAAATTTTAGATTTAAAAACTGACTTTGATTCAAAAGCAACTGGAATTGTTTTAGAATCAAAAATTGACACAGGTAGAGGACCAGTAGCTAACATAATTGTAACATCAGGAACACTTAAGAAAGGTGATTTTTTTGTGAGTGGTTTAAAATGGGGTAAAGTGAGAGCTATCATAAATGATAAAGGACAAAATGTCCAAAATGCTCTACCTTCTACACCTGTAGAAATTTTGGGAATAAATGGCGCAGCAAGAGCTGGAGATGATTTCGTTGTGTTAGAAAGCGAAAAAGAAGTTAAAACACTAAGCGAAACTAGAGTACAAGAAAGTAAAGTAAATAAAAATCCACTATCATTCGTTACTCAAGAATCTGCATTTTCTGATAAATTTTCAGAAGAACTTAATTTAATAATAAAATCAGATGTACACGGATCATCGGAAGCAATAAAAAATGCTATTAGCCAAATTAAACATGATGAAGTATCACCAAAAATAATTCTAGCCGATATTGGGATGGTAACAGAAACTGATGTTTCTTTGGCAAAAGCATCGAATGCTGTATTGATAGCTTTTAATGTGAAGCCAAGCAAGGAGGCAAAAAAACTGGCAGAGCAAGAAAAAATTAAAATTTCAACATACAATATTATTTATGAAGTTTTAGATTATATTAAAAGCAAAATGTCTGGACTACTTACTCCAGACATTCAAGAAAATATTACTGGTACTGCTCAGATTTTAGAAATTTTTAAAGTTTCGGGTGCGGGTAAAGTTGCTGGCTCTAAAGTCATTGAAGGAGAAATTTCAAGCAGCTCAAATATAAGGATAATTAGAGATGGAACGATTATATTTACTGGAAAAATTGGATCTATTTTTAGGGAAAAAAATCAAGTAAAACAGGTTAATAATGGTCAAGAATGTGGAATAACAGTAAAAGATTATATGGATTTTCAAAAGAATGATACAATTGAAGCATTTAATAAAGTCTCAAAAGAAAGATCAATATAATGGCTGATAGAATTGGAAAATCTTTATCACAGCGTCAACTTAGAGTTGGTGAAATGATTAAACAATCTTTAAGTATGATTTTTTTGAGAAATGAGGCTAAGGTTCCTAATTTAGAAACAAACACTATTACAGTTACAGAAGTAAGAATGAGCCAGGATTTAAAAATAGCAAAGGCATATGTGCTTCCATTAGGTGGCAAAAATGCTGATGAAGTTATAGTCAGATTAAAAGAATATTCTTTTTTGATAAGAAAAATTTTATCTAAAAAAGTTATAATAAAATTTTTACCTAAATTACTTTTTAGAAAAGATGAATCTTTTGAATATGCAGAAAAAATAGAGAATTTAATAAAACAAACAAATAAATAGGAAAAACACATGAGTAAAAATGTAAAAGAATTGGCAATGCACGATAAAGATACAGGGTCATCTGAAATACAGATAGCATTGCTAACAGAGAAGATCGAGTATCTCTCTAAACACATAAAACAATTCAAAAAGGACAAACATTCATCAGTTGGATTGTTGAAAGCAGTAAATAGAAGAAAAAAATTGTTAGACTATCTTAAAAAAAACAAGATGGTCTCTTACAAAAATGTACTGTCAAAATTGAATTTAAGAAAGTAAAAATCAAGACAGATAGAACGGAATGGGACGAAACGAACGAAAAGAAATGGAAATGAAATGTTTAAAGAATATAAGAAGGAAATTGAAGTAGCAGGAAAGAAAATAAGTTTAGAAACAGGCAAAGTAGCAAGACAAGCAGACGGCTCAATAATCGCAACATGTGGAGAAACAGTTGTTTTAGCAACAGTAGTGGGAGCTAAGAAAGTAAATCCTGATGTGGATTACTTTCCATTATCTGTAAATTACCAGGAAAAATACTATGCAGCTGGAAAAATCCCAGGTGGATATTTTAAAAGAGAAGCAAGACCAACTGAGAGTGAAACATTAATCTCTAGATTAATTGATAGACCAATTAGACCTTTGTTTCCTGATGAATTTAAAAATGAAGTTCAGTTATTACCGACTGTAATTTCTTATGATAAAGAAAACGAAGCAGATATTTTATCAATTATAGCTTCATCTGCAGCATTGGCTATATCGGGAATGCCATTTATGGGTCCAGTCGGTGCTTCTAGAGTTGGATTTATTAATGGAAAATATGTTTTAAATCCTTCTAAGGCAGATTTGGAAAAATCGAAATTAGATTTAGTTGTAGCAGGTACAAAAGAAGCTGTGCTTATGGTTGAGTCCGAAGCAGATTGTTTAACTGAAGAAGAAATGTTAAATGCAGTCAAATTTGGTCACGAAGGTTTTGTACCCGTAATCAAAATGATAGAGGAACTCGCAAAGGAATGTAGAAAACCTGAGTGGAATGTTGAAAAAAAAGATCTATCTGAAGTAAAGAAAAAACTTGAGAAAACTTTTACAGAAGATCTTAAAAAAGCTTTTGCAACAAGGGATAAACAAGATAGATCAAATCAAATTTCAGAAATTACTGATAAAGCCAAAAAACTTTATGAGGAAGATGAAAATTATACAGATCTAGATATAAATTCTGAGCTTAAAAAAATAGAAAAATTAATTGTGAGAACAGATATTCTAAAAAATAAAAACAGAATTGATGGTAGAGGATTATCTGATGTAAGACCTATTTCTTGTGAGGTTGGTATTTTACCAAGAACTCATGGTTCTGCTTTATTTACTAGAGGAGAAACTCAGGCAATAGTTACAGCCACTTTGGGTACATCTGACGACGAGCAAAGAATTGAGAGTTTAGATGGACTACAAAGAGAAAGATTTATGCTTCATTATAATTTTCCACCATTTTCGGTTGGAGAAACAGGAAGAATAGGAACTGGTAGAAGAGAAATAGGGCATGGTAAATTAGCTTGGAGAGCTATTCATTCTTCATTACCATCAAAAGAGGCTTTTCCTTATACTTTTAGAGTTGTCTCCGAAATTACAGAGTCAAATGGTTCATCTTCAATGGCTACTGTTTGTGGAACATCATTAGCACTAATGGATGCTGGTGTGCCGATTAAAGAACCAGTAGCAGGTATTGCGATGGGATTAATTAAAGAGGGTAATGATTTTAGTGTTTTATCAGATATTTTAGGAGATGAGGACCACTTAGGTGATATGGACTTTAAAGTAGCTGGAACTAAGAATGGAATTACTTCACTTCAAATGGATATAAAAATTACTGGTATTACATTTGAAATCATGGAGCAAGCTTTAAGCCAAGCTAAAGATGGAAGGGTTCATATTTTAGGTGAAATGAATAAAGCATTATCAGCTTCAAGAGCAGATGTTGGAAAACACACTCCAAAAATGGAAAAAATTAATGTTGATAAAAAAGATATTGCTGCTGTGATTGGAAAAGGTGGAGCAACGATAAGAGAGATAGTTGAAAAATCAGGTGCAAAAGTAGATGTAAATGATGAAGGGGTTGTGACAGTCGCTGCTCCTGATGAAGAGTCTAGAAATATCGCTATGCAAATGATCAAAGATATCACTGCAAAGGCTGAATTAAATAAAATTTATTCAGGTAAAGTAATGAAAATAATGGAGTTTGGTGCATTTGTGAATTTTTTAGGAAAACAAGATGGACTTGTTCATATATCAGAACTTGCAAATAAAAGAGTAGTTAAGGTGACTGATGTTGTAAAAGAAGGTGACGAAGTAAAAGTAAAAGTGATCGGTTTTGATAGAGGTAAAGTGAAACTTTCTATGAAACAAGCTGTTGAATAAAATTAAAATCCACCTCGCCAATTATTTTTATCATTAAATTGGTCTTTTTCTTTTTTAGAGGTGGGTCTAAATAAATAATAAATTACAAATATTATACAAATAAAAAATATGAGTATTTCCATAACTTTGATAAATATTAGTTGATATTTTTAGGATCTGGCATTCCAACTTTGTTATATCCAGCATCTACATAGTGGATTTCACCTGTTACGCCATTAGCAAGATCGCTCAATAGATAAAGAGCTGAATTTCCAACGTCATGGATATCCACATTTCTCTTCAAGAACGAATGATCTTCATTCCATTTATATAAGAATTTTGCATCACCAATTGCAGAAGCAGCCAATGTTTTAATAGGCCCTGCACTTATTGCATTTACTCTTACGCCTTTGGCACCCAAATCTCTAGCCAAGTATTTGACGCTAGCTTCTAATGCTGATTTACAAACACCCATTACATTATAATTTGGAATGGCTTTAGTAGACTCGTAAGTTAATGTAAGAAGACTTCCACTTTGTTTCATTACTTTTGATGCTTCTTTTGCAACTTCTGTGAATGAAAAACAAGAAATCAACATACTTCTTAAAAAGTTTTCCCTTGTTGTGTTTAAATATTCTCCTGATAATTCTGACTTGTCCGAAAAAGCAACTGCATGTACTACAAAATCTATTTCTCCCCATTTGGACTTGATATCCTCAAATAACTTAACAACCTCTTCTTTTTTCTCAACATCGCAACTAAATGTCACCTTTGAGTTCAATTTTTCAGCTAAAGGTACAACTCTTTTCTTAAGAGCGTCACCTAAATATGTGAATGCTAATTCAGCCCCTGCTTCAGCTAATTTTTGTGAAATACCCCAGGCAATAGATCTTTCATTAGCAACTCCCATAATTAATCCTTTTTTACCCTTCATTAAACCCATAATTAAACCTTTTCAAAAATTAAAGCGGCATTGGTTCCACCAAAACCAAAACTATTAGACATAACTGTATTTAAAGTTGCTCCAGTTTCTGTCTTAGATATTATTGGAAATTTTTTAGCTTCTTCATCCATTTCTGAAATGTTAGCCGATCCAGTGATGAAATTATTTTTCATCATTATCAAGCAATAAATAGCCTCATGGACAGATGCAGCACCTAAAGGATGACCCGATAAAGATTTTGTTGAACTAATTTTTGGAATATTATCTCCAAAAGTATTTTTTACTGCATTTAGTTCTGTAATATCTCCAACCGGTGTAGAAGTTCCATGAGTATTTATATAATCAATTTTATTTTTAGCTGTAGCCATTGCCATTTTCATGCATCTAACAGCTCCTTCGCCTGATGGTGCAACCATATCATATCCATCTGAAGTTGCACCGTATCCTGTTAATTCTGCGTATATTTTAGCTCCTCTAGCTTTAGCATGTTCATATTCTTCAAGTACTAAGACACCACCACCACCTGCAATTACAAATCCATCTCTTGATTTATCATATGCTCTTGATGCTGTTTCTGGCTGATCATTATATTTTGATGATAAAGCAGTCATCGCATCAAACATTGCAGTCATTGCCCAATGAATTTCTTCACTACCTCCTGCAAATATAACATCCTGTTTACCCATTTGAATTAATTCCATAGAATTGCCGATGCAGTGTCCACTAGTAGCACAGGCAGAACTCATTGTATAATTTGTTCCTTTTATTTTAAAAGGCACAGCGAGAGTTGCAGAGGCTGTACTTGCCATTGTTCTTGGAACGATAAAAGGACCCATTAATTTTGGAGTTTTTGCTCTTGTTTTATCCGCTGCTAAAATTACATTTTCTATAGAAGGACCTCCAGAACCCATTACAATTCCAGTTTTGAAGTTGCTAACTTCATTTTCTTCCAACCCAGAATCTTTAATTGCTTCTTTCATTGCAATGTAATTATAGGCTGATCCTGAACCCATAAATCTTATTGTTTTTCTATCGATATGGTCTTCTAATTTAATTTTTGGTTTTCCGTGAACATGACTTTTAAGGTTATGCTCTTTGTATTCTTCAGAGTAAGAAATTCCTGATTTAGAATTTTTTAATGACTGATAGACTTCTTCTTGATTATTACCTAAGCATGAAACAATCCCAAGACCTGTTATTACAACTCTTCTCATTATTTAAACAATCCAACCTTTAAACTTTCTGCAGAATAAATCTTTTTACCATCTGCCGAAACAACTCCATTGGCAAGTCCCACAGTCGTCCCTCCTGGAGACATTATTTTTTTCATATCAATTTCATATTTAACTAATTTTACATCTTGCAAAACTTCACCTGTAAATTTTACTGTTCCAACTCCTAAAGCTCTTCCTTTTCCAGGATTTCCAATCCAACCCAAATAAAAGCCTACCAGCTGCCACATCGCATCAAGACCAAGACAACCAGGCATTACAGGGTCTTCCTTAAAATGACAATCAAAAAACCACATATCTTTTTTAATGTCTAGTTCAGCTTTAAGTGATCCCTTTTTAAAAGCTCCATTATTATCATTAATCTCTGTAATTCTATCAAACATTAGCATTGGTGGAAGTGGTAATTTGGCATTTCCAGGTCCAAAAAGTCCACCATTTCCACAACTTATTAGCTCATCATATGAGTAGGAGTTTTTTTTCATAAGATTTGAACATCTTAATACTTGATTTTGCAGAATTATAATATACATAAAGTTTAGAATTATTATAAACAACTATGCTTAAAAACGCTGAATTTACTGACAAATTACGTTCTTCAGGATTAAGACCTACAAAACAAAGGTTAAAAATCTGTGAGGTATTGTTTAATAGGGATAATACTTTTCACTTTACAATTAATGATTTAGCGAAAAATATTTCTAAAGTGTTGAACGAAAGGATATCTTTAGCAACAGTTTACAACACTGTTCATGCATTCAAAAAAAAGGGTTACTTAAAAGAAATTTCCATTAATAGTGATAAAAGTTATTTTGATACCAACACCACAAATCACCATCATTTTTTTGATGAAGACACAAATGAATTAATTGATTGTGACGATGGAATTATAGAAACACCTAAGATTAAAAAAAATATCTCAGGAAAAAAAATAAATTCAGTTGAAGTTTTGGTGAAAGTTGCAACTGATAATCAAAATCAAAAATAATATAATAATTTCAATAGTTTAAATAATATATTATAATTATTCTAAACTATTGACATCTTTGTTTTTAAAACTATATATTAAATAACACTAATTAAGGAGTTAAAAATGTCATTAAAAGGAACAAAAACAGAGGAAAACCTTAAAGCAGCATTCGCGGGCGAGAGTCAAGCAAATAGAAGATATTTATATTTCGCTCAAAAAGCTGACATTGAAGGTTATAACGATGTAGCTACAGTTTTTAGATCAACAGCCGAAGGTGAAACTGGACACGCGCATGGACATCTTGAGTATCTAGAGCAAGTTGGTGACCCAGCAACAGGTAAACCAATAGGTGAAACTAAAGCAAATCTAGAGTCTGCGGTAGCTGGAGAAACACATGAATATACAGATATGTACCCAGGTATGGCAAAAACTGCCAGAGAAGAAGGTTTTGAGGAAATTGCTGATTGGTTTGAAACATTAGCAAAAGCTGAAAAATCACATGCTGGTAAATTCCAAAAAACTTTAGAATCTATTAGCTAATAGAAATTATTTAGTGGGCGGTTTATGCCCACTAAAATTCATAATTAAACCATCAAATATGAGTAAAGAAGGAAGCACAGAAGCACCTATACGTCATCCATTAAATTTTGAGCATCCAGATTTTTTAGATCCAAAAAAATTAGATGATGAAATGAGAAGGGTATTTGATATATGCCATGGATGCAGAAGGTGTTTCAATCTTTGTGACTCATTCCCAAAACTTTTCGATATGATTGACGAGTCAAAAAATGAGGATGTTGAGAGTTTATCAAGTGAGCAATTTGCTCCTGTGGTTGATGCTTGTACATTATGTGACATGTGTTTTATGACTAAATGTCCTTATGTACCACCTCATGATTTTGATTTAGATTTTCCCCATTTAATGTTGAGGTATAGAACTGCTCAAAAAAAACAAAATAAACTACCTATGATCCCTAGACAATTAGCTGAAATTGATAGGAATGGAAAAATAGGAGTAATGTTTGCAAAGTTAATAAATTGGGCATCAAGTATAAAAAATAAAATTACAAGAAAGATTTTAGAAATAATTGCTGGAATAGATATAAGAGTTCAATTACCGAAGTATAATTCGGAAACTTTTTCAAACTTTTTTAAAAAAAATAAAAGTAAAATAAATTTTGAAAAAATTAATAAAGAAAGAAAAGTTGTTATTTACACTACGTGTTTTGTTAATTTTAATAAAAAAGATACAGGTATTGCTGCTTTAAAAGTATTAAAAAAAAATGGAGTAGAAGTAAAAGAATCTTATCCAGGTTGTTGTGGTATGCCATTTTTAGAACAAGCTGATTTACCAAAAGTCGTTCAGCAAGCAAAAAAGGTTTCAAAAGATCTTTTGGAATGGATCGAAAAAGGTTATAAAGTTATAACACTGACAGCAAGTTGTGGTTTGATGCTTAAGTTTGAGTGGCCATTATTGTTACCAAACGACGAAAACATTAAAAAATTATCTTCAAATGTTATGGATATTGATGAATATGTAGTTGATATAGCTAATAAGGAGGGACTTGCAGAGGGACTTCAAGAAATCGATGGTGGAGTTACAGTCCATCACGCGTGTCACGCTAGAGCCCAAAATATGGGAATTAAAGCAAGAGACATGTTAAAACTAATACCAAATGTTAAGATAGATGTTGTTGAGAGGTGTGCTGGTCATGGCGGAACTTTTGGTGTAATGAAAGAAACGCATGATTTAGCTATTAAAGTGGGAAGGCCAACAGCTAGACAAATTAAAACTAAAAATAACAAGTATATGGCATCTGATTGTCCTCTAGCTGGAAAACATTTAAAACAATTGGAGGCGGACACAAATATTTCAAATGATGAGGCACTACATCCTATCGAACTGTTAGCAAAAAGTTATAGGTTATGATTATGCCTAAAGAGAAAAGAGTAATACAAAAAGAAGATATTATACCTCTAGAAATTTATACAAGTAAAAGAAAAGAATTAAGAAAAAAAATTGTTGATTTTAAAAAAAATAGAAGAATACCCCTTGGACCATATGCAACATTTTATTTTGAGAGTTATGAGACAATGTTGGCTCAAGTTCAAGAAATGTTATATATTGAAAAAGGTGGAGATGAACAGTTAAAAGATGAGCTTGTAGCTTATAATCCATTAGTACCAAACGGAAAAGAATTAACAGCAACTTTAATGTTTGAAATAGACAATCCAGTTTCGAGAGCGGCTTTTTTAGGAAAAGTTGGTGGTATCGAGGAAAAAGTTTATATGAAAATTAATGGAGAACTGATTAAAGCAGTACCGGAGGAAGATGTTGATAGAACTTCGGCAGAAGGCAAAGCCTCATCGGTTCAATTTATTCATTTTAAATTTAATGATGATCAAATTAAAAAATTTAAATCAAACTCAAGTCAGATAGAATTAGGTATTGATCATGAGGAATATTCTCATTCAACAAAGCTTAATGAATTAACGATTAATTCATTAATATCAGACTTTAATTAGTGTTTCCCCAAATATTTTTATTTTTAATCCAACCTTTAAAATTTTCAGATTTAACTTTACACCATGATCCGTCGCATTTCTGTAAAATTAAAATTCTTCCCTTTTTAATCATTGCCAAAGGTTTTGAAAAGTTTGATGGTTTTTTAAATAAAATTTTATCTTCAAGGGGAATTATTGAATTTATTTTTTTTAATTGTGACCAATGAATCCAACCGCTATTGTTTTTAAAGTCAATTATTCTTCTCCAGTTTTCTTTTTTATCAATTTGCTTAATTGGGAAGTTTATTCTTTTATATACATATTTTATAGGTGACTCAAAGCCTGGACCGTATCTCACATTAACCCTATCTTTTTTTAGCGAAAAAAATTTTTCTTCTGAAAAAACTATAACTGGGAAAAAAAAACAAATTAATATTAAATAGAAAAATTTTTTCATTACTAAATTAAATCTTATCTTATTTAAATTTAACTTTTCTAAAATTAAGATTTAATAAATCTATTATTAATATTTGATTTTTCAAGTTTTGGCCAATTTCCATTATCAATTTTAAAGCCTCATTTGCTTGAGTTGCACCTACTATTGAAGCAGTTGTACCAAGTACTCCTTCGAACTCACAGTTTAAGATATCATCGGATATTTCCTTTTCTTGATAAAAATTTTTTAAAGATACAGTTTTTTTATCTTTAAAATCAAAAGTGAATATATGACCGTCAAATTTGCTAATAGCACCAGTTATTAGTTTTTTCTTTAATTTAATACAGTAATCATTAATCAAAAATTTTGTCTTAAAATTATCTGAACCATCAATAATAACTTCATAATTTTTAATTATATTTTTTATATTTTTTTGGTTAAGTCTTGATTTATAAATCTTAATCTTTGTAAATGGATTGATTTCTTTTAATTTTTTTGCTGCAACATTAACTTTTAGCTTTTTTAAATCTTTAGAACTAAATAAACTTTGTCTATGAATATTTGATAGATTAACAATATCATTGTCTATTAGTCCAATAGTTCCAATACCAGCTCTTACAAGGTTTTCAGCAGCTGGACATCCTAAGCCACCAACACCTACTATCAAAATCTTAGAGGATAAAATTTTTTTTTGTCCTTTGGCACCTATGTTTTTTAAAACTAATTGTCTTGAAAATCTTTCTATTTGATTCTTATTTAAATTGTTTTTCATTTACCAGTTGACCCAAAACCTCCCTCACCTCTAAAAGACTCTGGAAGTTCATTTGTTTCCTCTAGTTCTATTTTTATAATTGGAGTTAATACCATTTGAGCAACTCTGTCTTTATTGTTAATTATAAAATTTTTATTACCGTGATTAAATAAAATAATTTTAATTTCTCCTCTATAATCACTATCAATAGTTCCTGGTGTATTTAAAACACTAATATTATTTTTTGCAGCTAATCCTGATCTTGGTCTAATTTGAATTTCATATTTGTTTGGGAATGCAATTGACAAGCCAGTTGGAATAATACAAGATTTGCTTGGTTCTAAATTTATTGGCTTATCTATAAAAGCCATCAAATCCATGCCTGATGCACCATCAGTTTTATATGTGGGTAATTGTACATTTGGATTTAATTTTTTTACTAAAACTTTAACCATTAATTTAAATGATTAACAATTCTATCTACGATTTCATCTGAAATTTCAGATTTAGGTTTATATTTGAGTTTTTCAAAATTATCATTTTTATAAAAAATTGATACTTCATTAAAATCTGAGTTAAATCCAATCTTTTTATTTGATACATCATTTGCAATTATCCAATCACAATTTTTTTCATTTAATTTTTCATTAGCATATTTTTCTAAATTATTAGTTTCTGCAGCAAATCCAATTACAAGTTTAGGTCTCAAAGAATTATGATTAGAAATATAATTTAGAATATCTACATTTTTCTCTAATTCTAAATTTAGATTACTTACTTTTTTAATTTTTTCTTTAGAAATGTTTTTTACTTTATAATCACCAACTGCTGCAGAAAATATTGCAACATCAGCAGGCAAGTTATTTAGTGTTACTTGAAACATTTCTTCAGCGGTTTCAACATTTATTAAATTAATATCGTCATTTATTTTTAAATTTGTTGGCCCAGAGATTAAGGTTGTATCAAAACCTTTGTTTGATAAAGATTTTGCAATTTCATATCCTTGTTTTCCACTCGATTTATTTGTAATAAATCGCACTGGATCAATATACTCATTAGTAGGTCCTGAAGTTACTATCGCTTTTAATTTATTGTTTTTTTTTAGATTTTTAAAATAGTTTTCTAATTCGTTTATTATTTCTATTGGTTCTGACATTTTTCCCTCACCATATTCACCACAAGCCATATCTCCAGTTTCAGGACCAATTAATCTATAGTTATAAGTTTTTAGTTTAGCTATATTTTGTTTAGTAGATTGATGATCCCACATTCTTACATTCATTGCAGGAGCAATAAAAATTTTTTTATTTGAAGCAAGAGCAACTGTAGACGCTAGGTCATCAGAATTTCCATTTGCAAGCTTTGAAATTGTATTAGCTGTTGCAGGTGCAATTAGGATTAGATCCGCCCATCTTGAAAGGCTGATATGATCCATTTCAGTCTCATTTTCTATGCTAAAAAGATTTTGATAAACTTTTGATTGAGACAATGAAGAAATTGAAAGAGGAGTCACAAACTCCGCACCATTTTTGGTTAGAATTGTTTTTATATCTACACCACATTTTTTAAGAAGTCTTATTATTTCCAGACTTTTATAAGCAGAAATTCCACCACAAATTATTAGTAAAATTTTTTTTTTGTTCAGATTATTCATCGTTTGAATTAAAATACCAATAGACCAAAAATTACAAGGATTAATAAACCAATAATAGATTGGTTTCTAAAAGAAATCATTTCCATTTTTTTTGTATTTAAAGCTGTATAAGAATTTGAATTTTGCGGAATTTGACCACTCGCCAAATATGTAAGTGCTTGATTTGCTTTATCCATTATTTCTGGAAACTCAGGTAGTCTCTTTATTACTTCAGATGTAGTTTGAATTGTTTCGTTTATCTTAGTCATAGGGTCTTTTGTTTCTTTTAGCCAATTCTCAAGGACAGGTTTTGAAGTAGTCCAAATGTTAGTGTTTGGATTTAATTTTCTCGCAACACCTTCAACCACAACCATTGTTTTTTGTAACATCAGAAGCTGAGGTTGTGTTTGCATATTAAATTTTTCTGTAACATCAAATAATTGTTTTAACAATTTTCCACCAGAAATATCTTTTACAGCTTGGCCAAATATTGGCTCTCCAATAGATCGTAAAGCTTGAGCAAGATCATCTATAGGCACTTCTTTGGGGACAAGGCCTGCGATCAAATGTACTTCTGCAACTTTACGATAATCTCTTTGAATAAAACCAAATAATATTTCCGCTAGAAATTGTTTACTCATTTTATCTAGCCTACCCATTATTCCAAAATCAATCGGAACTATATGGCCATTATCATCTATGAATATATTTCCTTGATGCATATCTGCATGAAAAAAACCATCTCTTACTGCGTGTCTTAGAAAGTTTTGAATTATATCTTCCGCAATTTTTTTAGTATTGAAATTTCTCTTTTTTAATTCTTCAGTTTCTCTTATTGAAATTCCCTCAACCCAATCAAGTGTCATTACATTTTCACTAGTAAAATTCCAATATATATGAGGAACTCTAAAACCAACATCGTTTTTAGTATTTTCAGAATATTCATTAGCAGCAGCAGCTTCAAATCTAAGATCCATTTCAAGGTTTGTAATTTCTTTTAAAAGAAAAACCACCTCAACTAGTTTTAGTCTTTTTGTTTTTTTAACGAGTGACTCAATTAAAAATGCAAATAACATCATTGCATCTATTTCTTCGTTGAAAATTTTTTTAATATTTGGTCTCAAAATTTTAATAGCAACATCTTTTATTGTACCGTTGTCATTTATTTGCGCTTTGTGAACTTGAGCAATAGAAGCTGCAGCAACAGGATTACTTAAATTAATTATTGAATTATAAGTGTCTTCTCCCAAATCATTTTTTATTATTTCTTTTGCCTCAAGTAATGAAAATGGAGGTAATTTATCTTGCAAATTTTCAAGTTTTTTAGATAGCTCTTCTCCAATTATATCTGGTCTGGTTGCTAAAAATTGACCAAGTTTGATAAAAGTAGTTCCCATTGACTCTAGAGAATTTGATAATCTTTCCCCTATATCTTGATTTATTTTTTTTTGTTCTTTTGTTAAAAAGGAAAACGATAAAATTTTGAATAATATTTTTACTGTCAAAGGTGGTTCTTGAAATTTTGAAGTAATTTCAAGTATATCTGATTTCGCAACTTTTCTTCCAAGTTTAAATAATGTGATTAATTTAGAAATCATGAAATTTTCCAGCCACTATGAATTGAGACAATACCACCAGATAAATTTCTATAATTGCATTTTTCAAAATTATTTTTTTTCATAAGATCGATTAATTCATCTTGATTGATAAAATTCTCGATACTTTGAATCAAATATTCGTATGGTTCTTTTTCACCCACAATGATTTTTCCAATATCAGGTATGATTTTAGAATAAGTCTTGTAAACAAATTCTAAGTTTGAATTATGTATTTTTGAAAACTCAAGACATAAAAATCGACCTCCAGGTTTTAAAACTCGATAGGCTTCTTTTAAAGTTTTATCTATATCTTTGGTATTTCTAAGACCAAAACTAATAGTATAAAAATCAAATTTACTACTCTCAATTGGTAAATTTTCTGCAGAAGAAATTACCCAATTTAAATTTTTATATTGTTTTAATTTTTCTTTGCATTTTGTTATCATGCCCTTATTTGGATCTACACAAGTAACATGAGAATTTTGATTGACGGACTTTAAAAACAATTTTGCTACATCACCAGTACCACAAGCAACATCAATTAAATTTTGATTAATAGAAGGGTTCATCATATTTATAAGATTTTTTTTCCATGCCCTGTGAATGCCTAGTGACATTACATCGTTCATTAAGTCGTATTTATTATAGACTTTATCAAATACTCCTTGAACAAGCCCTTTTTTATTTTGAAGATATTGTTGCATAAAAAAATATATACGTTCAATATAATATCAAATGCCAGAATTACCAGAAGTAGAAATAGTAAGACAATCCTTAAACAAAAAAATAAATGGTAAAATCATTAAAAAAGTAATAGTTAAAAATAGAAATCTAAGATTTAAAATACCTCTAAATTTTACCAGTATTTTAAAAAATAAAAGAATAATCAAAGTTGATAGATTTTCAAAATATCTTATTATATTTTTATCAAATGACCATGTTTGTCTTATTCATCTTGGGATGTCTGGAACTATCCATTTAGTAAATAAAAAGAGAAAGAATTTTATTACAAATACAAGCTTCTACCATTCTCCAACATTACCAAAAAAACACAATCATGTAGAAATTTTTTTTGATGATCTGAAATTTATTTACAATGATCCTAGACGATTTGGGTATTTTGAGATAATTCAAAATTTTGAATTACTTAAAAATAAAATTAATAAATTTGGTCCAGAACCATTCAGTGCAAAATTTAATTTTGATTATCTTCATTCATTTTTAAAAAATAAAGAAAAAAATATTAAAAATTTTTTATTGGATCAAAGATTTGTTTCAGGTATTGGAAATATATATGCAAGTGAAATTCTATATTTAAGTAAAATTAAACCAGATAAAAAAGCAAAAAATTTAACAAAAAAGGAGCTTAAAAAAATTTTAATTAATTCAAAAAAAGTTCTTTCTAATGCAATAAATAAAGGTGGTTCAAGTATTAAAGATTTTAAAAATATCTCTGGATTAGAGGGAGAATATCAAAAAGATTTTAAAGTATACCAGAGAGCTGGCTTGAAGTGTAAAAGATTTAATTGTGAAGGAATTATAAAAAAAAAAAATATTTCAAATAGATCTACTTTTTTTTGTAATTTGTGTCAAAAACATTAATTATTTGATTGACCGATATTAAAACTCAAGCTATACCCCTGGCCAAATGGCAAATACAAAATCTGCAATTAAAAGAATAAGAAGAATTTCTAAACAAACTACGGTAAATAAAGCAAGAAAAAGTAGATATAGAAATGCTTTAAAAAAAATGAATAGTTTAATTGCAAATAAAAAGAAAAATGAAGCACTTAAATTCTTACCTAAGTTGAATTCTGAATTAATGAAAGTTGCTAAGACAGGGATTATAAAAAAACAAAATGCTTCAAGAAATGTCTCCAGAGTAACTAAAAAAATAACATCATTGTAAAAATATACTTAAGGTTGTTCTTTCAATTCAACCTCAGGGACTACAAAATCTATAATAAAATTAATTTACAATACAATATTTAGATTTAGTAAATAATCTTTTCTAAATTATTCAATTAAAAATTTTATTTATATTATTTAATTATAATTTTTTATACGACGGCTGATTGCACAATCGTAGATTTAATTTTTTTTTTGGAATTAGAAATTATTTGTTGCAATAATTTTGTATTGGTTCTAACTGAAGGTCTCCCAATTTTTATGAACAATAAATTAAATAATAATAAATTTAGCAATTTTAAAACTCAGATCTTAGATTGGAAAACTATTCAACTTGAGATGAAAAATAAGTTTGGTAAAGATATTTTTGAAAGTTGGCTCAAAAAAATTATTTTTGTTGAGGAATTTAATAATTATATTCTTTTATCAGTTCCAACAAGATTCATTCGTGATTGGATTGTATCGAGATATCTTGATCAGATTTTACAGGTAATAAGAAGTTTTAAAAAGGATATAATTAGAATTGAATTTAAAATTGAAGAACAAAATTCAAATAAGAATTATTCTCAGGTTAAAATAGATAATTTAGAGTATTTGGATAATAAAGAAAATGTATCATTTATCAAAGACTCATATCTTCAGTATAATCGCATAGACCCTAACAAAAGATTTGATAACTTTATAACTGGTTCCAGCAATAAACTTGCCTTTGAAGCTTCTTTAAAAGTTTCAGAAAATATTTCTCACTACAATCCTTTATACATATATGGTGGAGTGGGCATGGGTAAAACTCATTTATTAAATTCAATTGGTTTTGAGCTTAAGAAAAATAATAAAGTAATGTTTATTTCAGCTGAACGATTTATGTATCAGTTTGTTAAATCAATAAAAGCAAATGATATGGTTAAATTTAAAGAATATTTTAGAAACACAGATATATTGTTAATAGATGATATTCAATTTATGAACGGTAAAGAAGCAATGCAGGAAGAATTTTTTCATACATTCAATGCTTTGCTTGATAAAGGATCTCAAATAATTCTATCAGCAGATCGAGCTCCAAATAAGTTGTCTAGAATTCAAGAAAGAATTAAATCAAGATTTTCCGGTGGATTAGTAGTTGATATCCAGAAACCTGATTATGATTTAAGAAAAAAAATTGTAGAAAAAAAAGTTGAGGAATTGAAAAATTTATATCCTGAACAAACAAAAATTTCAAAAGAAGTAGAAAATTTTATTGGAACAGAAATCACAGGTAGCATTAGAGAATTAGTAGGTGCGGTTAACAGGGTAGTTTCATTTTCAAGAATTTATAATAAATTGCCCAATTTAGCTGAAACAAAAGTTGTTTTAAAAGATCTATTAAATTTAAATGAAAATAAAGTCTCAATTGATTTAATTCAAACTTTAGTATGTAAGTTTTTTAAAATAAGTAAAAATGAAATGTTGTCCTCTCGAAGGTCAAGATATTTAGTCAGACCTCGTCAAGCAGCAATTTATTTATCTAAATTACTAACCTCGAAATCATTGCCTGAAATCGGACGTGAATTCTCAAACAGGGATCATACGACAATAATACATTCAGTTAAAACTATAGAAAAATTAAAAGAAAAAAATCCAGAAATGGTTGAGAATATAAATAAATTAAAGAATCAAATACTCTATAATAAAAGAGAAAATGAAATTTAGTGTCAATCAGCAAGATTTGCAGCAAGCATTAAATTATTGCCAAGGAGTAATCGAAAAAAGAAGTACTCTTCCAATTTTATCAAATGTATTATTAGATGTTCAAAAAACTAAACTTACAATTACAGCCACTGATTTAGATTTGATTTTTATTCACCGGATAAATAATATTGAAGTTTTTGAGGAAGGAAAAATTACAACTATTTCCTCATTGTTCTACGATATCATTAGAAAATTTACATCTGGGATGAAGATTAATGTTAACCTTAATGATACAAATAAATTACATTTAGAGTCTGAAAAATCTTATTTTAATTTAAATTGTCTTAGTGCTAGTGAATTTCCTTTGACTGATGAAAATTTTACTAATAATGAATTTAGAATTAAATCGAAGGATCTTTTAAAGTTATTAAATAAATGTAAATTTTCAATCTCAAATGATGAAACCAGACATTACTTAAGTGGAATTTACCTTCATCAGAATGAAGTTGATGATAAAATTTATTTGACAGCTGTGGCTACTGATAGTCATCGTATGTCAATTTCAAAAACAAGATTAGAGGACAAAATTGACTTTGAACCTGTTATTTTACCAAAAAAGACTATATTTCAATTATGCTCTTTATTAGATAACTATGATGGAGAAGTTAAAATTTCAAATGTTAAATCAAAAATTAAATTTGAATTAAGCGACAGTATTTTAATTTCAAAATTAATAGATGGAAAATTTCCAAATTACATTCAAGTAATTCCTAAAAATAACCAAAAGAAGTTAGAATTAGGTTTAAAACCTTTTTTAAACTCGGTAGACAGAGTTGCGTCTGTGTCTCTAGATAAAAAAGATGGAGTAAAATTCAATTTAACAAAAGATACTTTAAATTTATCAGTAAATAACTCAAATAGTGGTGATGGCAAAGAAACGTTGTCTGTAAAATTTGATAGTGATTTAGAAATAAGTTTTAATTCTAGATATTTAATTGATGTTGCTTCTCAAATTGATGGAGAAATGATAGAATTGTATTTTAATGATACTGGTTCTCCAGTTTTAATTAAAGACCCAGGAGATTTTGACAGCATATTTGTTGTAATGCCTATGAAAGGCTAATTTAAAAAATCTAGCTCAGAGTATATATTATTTTCAAGTGTTAAGATAAATTCTTCTCTTGTTAAACCAGGATTTATAGGTTTGAGTATAGAAATTGTTATCTCTTTATTAGGTTTTTTTTCACCGGTTTTGGGCCAAACATATCCAGAATTTATAGCAATTGGTTGGCAATGGATTTTTAATTCTTCATAAATTCTCCCTGCACCTTTTTTAAAAGGAGGTCTTTCATTTGGTAAAACCCTTGTAGCTTGTGGAAAAATAATAAGTGGTCTGTTTGAATTATTTACGATTTTTTTTATATTATCAAAAAAAGTTAAATTTTCTCTTGTTATTTTATTTCTACTTATTGATATAGATCCAATTTTTTTTAGATACCAACCAAATATAGGAATTAATAAAAGTTCTTTTTTAAGAATAAATACTGGTGAATTAAATAATGTTTGAAGAAAAAAAGTCTCAAACATCGATTGGTGAGAGGATGCTATAAAAAATTTTTTATCTCTAATGATATTTTTTTCACCTTTAATTTTAATTTTAGTGGAAAGAAATATCTTTAAACATAAACTTGACCAATAACCCATAATTTTACCACCAAATAATGTAACTTGTCGTGGTAACAAAAGTGCTGGAAGAAAAATAAAAGAAATAAATATGATTCCTGTAAAAAAAAATAATGAAAATATATAATTTTTAATCATTTTATTATTACAAGTTAAATCAAATCATTGAGCGTTTGTCTTTTACTTATAATTTTAATTTCAGAGTTTTTAATAAGAATTTCCATTGCTTTAGGTCTTAAATTGTAATTTGAACTTAATGACATTCCATACGCGCCAACATCGCAAATAGCAATAAGATCTTTTTCATAAAGTTTTTGAAAATTTTTAATGGTTAAAAATTTATCTGTGCTTTCACAAATAGGCCCAACAAACTCATAAATTTTTTTAGTTTTATTATTTTTTTTATGTACAGGAATTATCCGATGAGTAGCTTTGTATAAAGCAGGTCTCATTAGATCGTTCATAGCTGCATCCAGAATAATAAAATCTTTTTTGTGCCCTTCTTTGATATAAACAATTTTTGATATTAAAAAACCACTATTTCCAATAATTGATCTTCCAGGTTCAAAAATAATTTTTGAATTATTTTTAATTTGAAAATTTTTAATTAGAGATGAATATTTTATTAAGTCTAATTCTTTGTTATTATTTTTGTAATCTATTCCCATTCCACCACCTAAATCTATATATTCAAAATGATATTTAGTTTTTTTAATTATTTTTTCTAAAACACTGAGCATTTTCTGATAAGGTTTTATATTAAGTATTTGACTTCCTATGTGGACACTTAAGCATTTTAAATTTAAATATTTTGATTTTTTACAATAATTTACTAAATTTATGAAAGATTTTTCTAGAACACCAAATTTGTTTTCTTTTTTTCCTGTTGAAATTTGATTTAAAGTTTCTGCATCTATATTGGGATTTAATCTAATACCAATATCTACAGTTTTTTTTTGATATTTTGCTATTTTTTCAATTTCCAAAATTTCACTTTTAGACTCTGTATTTATAAGTAAAATTTTTTTTTTGATAGCATAGTGTATTTCATTTGCAGTTTTACCAACTCCAGAAAAAACAATTTTGTTAGATCTTATTCCTGATTTTAAAGCTCGTACTAATTCACCAATTGAAACTACATCAGCACCCAAACCCATCTTTCCGATCTCTTTTAATAAAATTTTATTTGAATTGGATTTTACTGAAAAACATATAAGAGGATTTAGTTCTTTAAAATTTTTTTTAAAATTATCAATATTTGCTTTAATTTTTTTAAATGAATAACAATAAAGAGGTGTTGAGTACTTTTGAACTAAAATTTTAGCTTTGTAGCCATCGATTTTAAGTTCTTTTGATGAATATTTCATAACACCCTTACAAATTGGGTGCTTAATATTTTTGAGTTTTTATCTTTGTATATAGGGTCACCTTTCTTGCCGCATGAAATCACAAATAAAGCTATAAAAAAAATTAAATAAATTTTTTTGATCATATTAGTTTTTGGTATTTTCTTATCATTTTTTTTATATTATAAAAAGCTGTTCCTCCATATGATTTTTTTGAATTTACAGAATTATTAAGATTAAATACTTTTAAAACTTCAGAAGTTAATTTAGGTTCAACTTTTCTGAGTTCTTGCAAAGTCAAATCATCAAGTTCTTTCTTATTTTTTTCTGCATAATTTACTATCGTTGCTGTTTTTTTATAAGCATCTCTAAATGAAATTGAATGATTTTTCACTAAATAATCTGCTAAATCAGTTGCTGTAATGAAACCAGTTTTAGCAAGTTTTAACATTTTTTTATGATCAGGATGAAAGTTGATTAAAACTTCATTTAATATTTTGAGTGAATTTACTAAAATATCATTAGTCCTAAAAACAATTTCTTTGTCATCTTGAAGATCTTTAAAATAAGATAGAGGTAGACCCTTAAGAATAGTGAGCATTGAAAATAAATTGCCGTAGACTTGTCCAGATTTTCCTCTCAAAAATTCAAGATGATCAGGATTTTTTTTTTGTGGCATAATGGATGAACCTGTTACAACTTTATCTGACAATTTAATTATCTTATAACCATCTGAGTTCCATATAATCATCTCTTCAGCAATTCTTGATATATGCATTGAACACACTGAACAATTATATAAAAAATCTAAAACAAAATCTCTATCTGATACTGTATCTATTGAATTTTTTGTAGGATTTTTAAAACCTAATTTTTTTGCAGTATATTCTCTATCAATGTTAAATGATGTGCCGGTAAGAGCAGATACTCCAAGTGGACACTCATATAAACTATTCATATTATTCAAAAATCTTTTCTTATCTCTATAAAACATTTCAACATAAGCCATTAGATAGTGACCAAAAGATACTGCTTGAGCATTTTTTAAATGTGTGAAACCTGGCATGATTGTTTTAATATTTTTGTCAGCTATTTTTAAAGTTGTTTTCATCAATTTATTCAAATTTTTATTAATTTCTTTTGATGCTGATCGTATCCAAATCTTAAAATCAGTTAAAACTTGATCATTTCTTGATCTAGCTGTATGTATATATCCTGCCTCTTCTCCTATTATTTCAAAAAGTCTTTTTTCTATGTTCATATGTATATCTTCATATCTCTGATTAAACTGAAATTTATTTTTTGATATTTCTTTTTCAATCTTACCTAATCCATAAACAATTTTATTTTTAATCTTAAAAGAGATTATTTTTTGTTTGAAAAGCATTTCAACATGAATGATAGATGCTGTAATATCTTCTTTATAAAGTCGTTTATCTATATTTATTGAACTTCCAAATCTTTGAAAAAGAGATGAGGAATTTCCTTTTATTCGTGTGGTCCAAATTGCTTTGTTGTTTTTATTTTTTCCCATGATAATTATTTATACCTATTTACCATGAGATTTTTAATAATATTTATTTTTTTAATATCTAATTCTTTTGCAAATGAAGTTTCTGATATAAAAAACCTAATAATAAATAAAGAATATAAAAAGTATGATAGTTTAACGTTTTTAAATGCTAAAAATCAAAAAATAAACTTAAATAGTTATAAGGGAAATTTAATTATATTAAATTTTTGGGCAACTTGGTGCGCACCCTGTAAAGAGGAAATGCCCTCTTTAGACGCTTTATTAAATAACGATAGACTAAATAATCTTAAAATTTTTCCAATTAATGTAGGAAAAGATAATCTTGAAAAATCTGAATCATTTTTTAAAGACCTTGATATTAATAATTTAGAAATATATTTTGATTCTCCATCAACATTGGCAAAAAAATTATCATTAAGAGGAATTCCGACTTCAATTATTTTAAACAAAGAAGGAGAAGAATTTGCAAGAATTATAGGCTCAATTGATTTTGAAGATAAAAAGTTTATCGATTGGCTGAGTATTTATAATTAATCTTTAAAAAAATACGCAAATACTACCAAAGCAATAATTGCAATGAATTGTAACAAGACTCTTAATTGCATTAACTTATTAGAGTATTTTTTACTTGTCTCACCACCTTTAAATAAAGTTCCAATACCAAGAATCAAAACTATACCTACAGCAATTAATAAAACTATTGAAAAAATTTTTATTAATATTCCAGAGAACATAGTGTTATTCTAGGTTGTTTTAAAAATAAAAAAACATAAATTATTAAGTATGACATTTTGCCTTAATACAACAATTATAAAACCTGAAAATGATGCGAAAATAAAAAATGCAATCATTCTTCTTCATGGTTATGGAGGAGACGGTAAAGATATAAGTATATTATCACTTAATTGGAAAAGACATTTGCCGAATACAATTTTTTTAAGTCCAAATGGACATGAACGGTGCCATGTAAATCCATCAGGTTATCAATGGTTTGACTTAACTAAAGAGGATCCAAAATATGTCTTAGCTGAAGCTAAAAAGGCCGAAAAGAAATTGAATCAATTTATTGATGAAGTCAAAAAAGAATTTGATCTAGAGAATGAAAAAATCTGTTTGTCAGGATTTAGCCAAGGTTGCATGATGTCTTTAAATTTAGGTTTTATTTCAGATAATGAATATAATTGTATCGTTGGTTTTTCAGGAAAAATAATTGACCAAGAGTATTTGAAAAAAGAAAAAAAAGTCTCAACAAGCACTCTTTTGATACATGGAGACTCAGATGAAATTGTCTCACCTAATTTTATGCTAGAGGCAAAAGATTTTTTTTTAAGAAATGATTTAAAAATAGATACATATTTAGTAAAAAATTGTGGTCATCATATTCCTATAGAAGCATCAAGTATAGCATTAAATTATATTTCAAAAAAATTTAATCATCTCTAATTTATTGAATTATTTTTTTATTTAAGCTAAAATTATTTGATGAATAATTTTTTAGAAAGAGAAGTTTCGTTAGAAAAATGTCCAGCATTAGTTTTAAATGCAGATTATAGACCTTTGAGTTATTATCCATTGTCGTTGTGGTCATGGCAAGATACAGTAAAGTCAGTTTTTTTAGATAGAGTAATTATCGTAAGCACTTACGATAGAATTATTAGAAGTCCTTCTTTTGACATGCAATTACCAAGTGTAATAGCTTTAAAAAGTTATATCGTTCCACAATCAAAGCCAAGTTTTACAAGATTTAATGTCTTTTTGAGAGACAAATTTTCCTGCCAATATTGCGGAAGTAACGATGAACTAACTTTTGATCATCTTTTACCAAGATCAAAAGGTGGGGAAACGAATTGGGATAATGTTGTTACAGCCTGCTCTGAATGTAATGTTAGAAAAGGAGGAAAATTGTTAAAATCCTCAGGTATGAAACTCAATCAATATCCTTATCAACCCTCTACTGAGGATTTACACAAAAATGGAAAAAACTTCCCTCCAAATTATTTACACAAAAGTTGGATGGATTATTTATATTGGGATGTGGAACTAGAAGCCTAACACTAAATCTTTTCAGAAATATTTATTGCAAATTTTGATCCAGTTTTAATAATTTTATCCATTATTGAATATAGACCTTTCTTAGTAGCACCTTTATTATAAGCTATATCTTTGTGATGCAATTCATCTTCTCTAAATTTAATAATTTTTTTTTTTAGATTTTTTTCATCAGAACCAAGTTGGTTTATCTGACTCTGATAATGCTCATCAATTACCTCCTCAACAGATGCAGTACATAGCATTGCTGCCTTTTTTCCTAAAATAGTAGAGCCAAATCCTAGTCCAACACCTAATAAATCCCATAAGGGGAGAAATTTAGTTGGTTTGATCTTTCTTTTTTTAATTTCTTTTTCAAAAAATTCGCAATGTTCTTTTTCATGAATTTTCATTTCTTCAATTGTTTTTTTTAAATTTTCGTCTTTTACTAAAGTGTTTAATGCTAATAATTGACCTTCATATATTTTAACTGCTCCTCGTTCTCCAGCATGATCAACTCTAATGAATTCTTCAATTTTATTTTTTGAGCTTTTCATAATTTTTAAAGATTTTTAATAATAAAGTAAAAAAAATTAAACTTATAATTATATTAAATGTAGTTAATGAAAATCCAAATAATCTAAATGTCACATCCTTACAACTTATAGTTTTTAACTGAAGTTGTTTTAATAATTCTTCCTTAGAAATAATATCTGAAATATTTTTCATTGCACAAACGGCTGATTCATTAAAAAAACCTTGCTCAATTCCAAAGTGATAAAATGAGACTAGAAAAGAAAAAGAGAATATTAATGTTAACAATAAAATTATAAATTTTTCATCTTTTCTGTGAAAATAGTTCAAAATCAATAAAATAGTGCACAATGCATAAGGAACTCTTTGTATTAAGCACAAATTGCAAGGCTGGTGTCCAAGCACATATTCTATGTAAAAAGCTGAGATTAATGAAATTAAACTAATAAAGAAAATTATCTTTAAGTATGAATCTATTTGGGAATTAGGCATAATATTTTAATATTAAATAAATGATAAATCCAAATATGACAATTAATATTCCAATTATTGTAAACCATTTGGATCCATGTTTGTTCATAAATTCTGTAAAGAGATCACCAAATTTGTATGAAAGATAAGACACTATAAAAAAACGTAATCCTCTGGAGATAAAGCTTATCAAAATGAAAATAAAAATATTAAAATTAATTAAACCACTGGCAATTGTAAAAACTTTATAAGGCAAAGGTGTAAATCCAGCTAGAAAAAGAATGCTAAGCCAAGCATAAAAACCCTCTCTATTTAAAAGGTTATTTTTGAATTCTATCAGTTTTGCCTCATAGCCGTAAAAGTTCATTATTTGCATTCCAATATCAAAAAAAAATGCCCCTATGAAATAGCCCAATATACCTCCCATAACTGAAAATATTGTAGAAATAAAAAAAATTTTTATAAAATCATTTTTTTTTGATATTACCATTGGAATTACCATCACGTCGGGGGGTATTGGGAAAAAAGAACTTTCAATAAAAGATACTAACGCTAGGTAATATTTAGAGCTTTTATGTGACGCTAAATCTAAACATTTCCTATAAAGTTTATTAAACATTTTTTGGTTTTAATATAATTTTAGTTCTTATACTATTTATTAAATTATTAAACAATTAAGGGCGAATGGCGGAACTGGTAGACGCGCACGACTCAAAATCGTGTTTCGCAAGAAGTGAGAGTTCGATTCTCTCTTCGCCCACCAAATTATGGAATTAAATAAGATTAATAGTCTGGTAGAGCTTTTTTTTAGAAAGTATGAAGAAAAAAAAGAAATAAAAAATCAGCCATTTTTAAAATGGTTAAAAATAAGTAATGGTGATTTTTTAACATGGGAACAAGTAAAAAATAATATTTGTTTATTTTCTGAGTATTTATCAGAAAGATTATCTAAGGGAGATAGATGCGTATTGTTATCTGAAAATCGACCTGAATGGCTCATTGCAGATTTAGCAATTATGAATGCAGGAGGGGTAACAGTTCCATTATTTACAACGTATTCAGAAGATGACTATAAGTATATAATAAATGATTGTAAACCCAAGATATGCATAGTTTCAAATCATATCCAGTATAAAAAAATTGAGAAATTTATTTCAAATGAAACTAAAATTATTTCATTTGAAAATTTTAATCAGAATATTGAAAATATCAGAAAAATTTTAGAAAAAAGTATCTATCAAGAAGCATCATATATTTTAGATTATTACAATAATGAAATAACAAGAAAAGATCTCGCTTGTATTATTTATACATCAGGTACTACTGGAAATCCTAAAGGTGTAATGCTTAGCCATGGAGGAATTTTATCAAATTGCGAGGGTGCAAAAGAGATTTTAGATTCATTAACTAGAAACGAACCACCTGTTTTTTTAACTTGGCTTCCATTATCACACTCATATGAGCATACAGTTCAATACGTACAAATCACCCTTGGAGCAAAAGTTTTTTATGCTGAAAGTTTGGAAAAATTATTGCCTAATATGTTAATTGCAAAACCAACAATTATGACAGCAGTTCCAAGATTTTATCAAAATTTATATAACAAAATTTCAATCAATTTTTCTAAACAAAAAGGTTTTAAAAAAAATTTGATTGAATCTACCATTTTATTAGGAACAAAAATTTTGAATAATGAGAAACTTAATTTTAAGCAAAAATTGATTAATTTTTTTTGTGAATTATTAGTTAGGAAAAAGATCAAAAATCAATTTGGTGGTAAATTAAAAGCCTTCGTTTCTGGGGGTGGAGCTCTAGATAAGGAAATAGGTGAATTTTTGAACTCTATTGGTTTGCCAACTTTACAAGGATATGGATTAACAGAAACTTCACCAGTTGTTAGCTGTAATATTCCAGGAAAAATTGAAATAGAGACTGTTGGCCCACCTTTTAAAACAAATCAAGTAAGAATTGCTGATGATGGTGAAATTTTAGTTAAGGGTGAAAATGTTATGCTTGGTTATTGGAATATGAAAAAAGAAACAGAAAGTACGATAAAAAATGGCTGGTTACACACCGGTGATATAGGAGAAATAACAAAAAACGGAAATCTAAAAATAACAGATAGGAAAAAAGAAATTATAGTAAATTTAGGCGGTGATAATATTTCGCCATCTAAAATTGAAAATTTGTTATGTCTAAATGAAAATATTAAACAAAGTTTTGTTTATGGGGATAAAAAAACTTATCTAGTTGCATTAATTGTAAGCGAAAGTGATGAAAATAAAAAAGAAATTGAATTTTATTTAGAAAATTTAAATAAAAGTTTATCTTTAGCAGAAAAAGTTAAAAAATTTATCTTAATTAAAGAAGAATTTACAATTGAAAATGGAATGCTAACTCCAACTTTAAAACTAAAAAGAAATAAAATTTTAGAAAAATATAAAAATAATTTGGAAAAACTTTATTAATTAGTTTGAAAAATTGATTATAATACGCATAAACACTAACTTTTTTAATATCCTGATTAAATTAAAAAAAAATAATTTTTTATTTTTTTTAAAAATTTTAAATTAATTTAAGAATTGACATAACTATTATAAAAAAATAAAAATAGTGTAATAACGAATCAATTTGATTCGTTTAACTTAAAAGGGAGCTAAAGATGGCTAAAAGAAGAAAAAAAGCAAAGAAGGCTAAGAAAAAAGCTAAGAAAAAAGCTAAGAAAAGAAGAAGAAGATAATCACTTAGTATTCTTTATTAAAAACGCTTCTCATAACGATAACGTGTGAGAGGCGTTTTTTTATTCCTCTAAAGTCTCATCATTATCAGATACCGGTTCATCTTCCGAAACTGAAGCACTAGAAGTTTTTGTCACCTCTGATTTAGATTTAGATTGGTTTTCTAAATTTCTTTTTAGGGCTTTATCTAATTTTTTTTGAGTATCTTCAAGAGAGAAATTTAATATAATTTGAAATTCAGATAATATTCTTTCATAGGCTTTTTCAAAAAGTTGTCTTTCACTGTAGGATTGATCTACCATTAGGTCATCACCTTTATTCAAGTCTCTTACAACTTCAGCCAGTTCATAAATTTTACCAGATGAAATTTTAGCTTCATATTCTTGAGCTCTTCTACTCCACATTGATCTTTTAATTTTTGGTTTACTTTTTAAAATAGAAATACATTTATTAACCTGGTTAATTGTAGCCAAAGGACGAAGATGAGATTGTTTATTTACTGGGACCATCCCGTTAGCTTTATCTTTTTCAAACTTTATTACATAGGTTTCTACATCTATTCCACCGATACTAATTTTTTTAAATTCAGAAATTTGACCAACCCCATGTTTTGGGTAAACCACATAGTCTTTGACTTTATATTCTCTTTTTTCTGTGTTTTGTTTTTTTACTTTTTTGATTTCAGGTTTTATTTCATTACTTTTAGGAATTCTTAAATTATCGTTTTTTTGTTCTATTTTTTTTCTATCTTTTTTAGGGGCCTCTTTGATTTTTGATTTAATAATTTTTTTTGATTTTTTTTTTACTTTTTTTACTTTAATAATTTTTTTTTTAGAAACTTTTTTTTTTACTGACTTTTTGATTTTTTTCTTAAATGTTTTCTTTAAAATATTTCTCAAACTTATCTTGCTCATCTTTATATCTTTGATGATCCTCAGGGGGATCTTTTTTTTCACTTATATTAGGCCAGATTTCTGAATATTGCTTATTTATTTCTAACCATTTTTCACTGCCAGGCTCAGTATCAGCTTTAATAGCATCGACAGGACATTCTGGCTCGCAAACGCCACAATCTATACACTCATCTGGTTTAATTACAAGCATATTTTTTCCTTCATAGAAACAATCCACAGGACAAACTTCTACACAATCCATTAATTTACATTTGATGCATTTCTCATTAACAATATAAGTCATTATTTAATTTCTCTAATTATTTTCTTCTTAATATCCCCCATTACTTTACTGTCAATATATAATAATCCGGCGAGTCGTCTCATTAAGCTTGCTTCATAAACATCAGCTTCTTTATTTGAATAAATAATTCTCCACAAAGTTTCAACAATCTTTATTTTTTTATCGTTGTTCATTTTCTTTACTTCTTTTGTAAACTCTAAAATTTGATTCGAGTTTGATTCTATTTTTTTTCCTTCAGAAATAATTTGTTGAATATTGTCTTGGTCAATACCAAATTCTAAAAGTGCTTGTATAATAATTTTTTCTTCATTTTCTGAGTAATCTTGATCAATTTTTGCTGCGTGAATCAACAATGCTGCAACTTTAATAAAATTTCCATTTATATCATTTTCTTTATTTTTGAAGAACATAATTAGTTCAATTGTAGATCTTTTAAAATACCAAAAGGGCTTTCTTTTTTGTTTCTTTTATCAAAAGATTTTTTGAAAACTTTTTTCGGAGAATATTTAAAATATGTATTTTCCTCTTTTTCTGTAATCCTGTAATCCATACTTTTTAAAAGCTTTTTAAAGTTTTCTTTATTACAACCCAATAGGTTTAGCATCTCTGGTATCATCTTAATTTCTTTACTTTCTTTTTTGTCAGAATTTATTATTTGCACAAATAGTCTTTCAAGAATATCTATTCTTACAAAAAGATCATTAAATTTTTCAAAACCACAAAGAAGCATGAAATTTCTATTTAATTTTTTGTCATCTATAAAATTTAAACCAAATTTCGGGGGTTTCATATCAAAGTATTTTTGATGATAATTTTTCCAAAGTAAAGTTCTAAGTGACACTGCGTCCGGCTTAATTAGTTTAAACAAAAAAATATGATACCTTCCAAATTTTACCCCAAGTTCTCTCAAAATTTTTCTGTCATTTTGCTCTAAATTTTTTACATATTCGGTAACACTTTTTCTTTTAATTACCCCATTATTTTCATAAAGCCTATAAGCCAAAGCTTTTATTGATGAATTTTTATCTTTAAGATTTTTTAAATCGACAAGACTCTTTAACACTGTATCAACTTTTCCTTTAATCCATTTATCAATAAATATTATCAATTTTCGTTTTTGATTTTGTTCTAAAATATCATCTACAATTAATTCAAAGTTAGGATTTAAGTAATCTTTACCTGACACTAATTTAGCAATTGGAGAATTATTCCAGTAAATTTTAAAATCATCTTTAAGTTCTATTAGAGCTGACTCAATTATAATTTGAATTCTTTTTTCAAGTTCTGGACCTACTGTTTGCCTTGCTGCTTTTTTTAAAGATTTGATATCAGTTTCGAGTGCTCCTTTTTTTAGATCTAGTTCTAACTTTAAACCATTAATTCTACCAATGAACTGATTATCAATTATCACTTCATTATTATTATTAATTTTCATCTCAAATTCCATATCTTGCTTTAAACCTCTAGCGAGTACGCTTGCACGTTTATCAATAAATGTCTTAGTGAGTTCTTCATGAAGTCTATCTGAAAGTTTATCCTCTAATAATTTTGTTTTTTCAATCCAATAGTTTTGATTTTCTACCCAATTATTTTTATTTGAAACATAAGACCAAGTTCGCACATTTGCAATTCTATTTGATAAAGAGTCTACATTTCCCTCTAGTTTATCAAATTTCATTAGTTGAAGACGCATATAATCATCAGTAATTTTACCCTTTTGACTGTTAAGATACTTAAAAACATTGCTAATTACCTCATAATGATTTCCAAATGTTTTTTTCACAAAATCAGGTATTTGGCAACACTCCCATAAAAGTTTTAACTTTTCCTCATCAAATATAATGTTTTGAAAATTTTTTTCTCTTAAAAAATATCTAAGAGCTTTTTCATCTTCACACTCATTTATCTTTCTTAACCAGTTTTTGGATGGTTTTTCTTCCAAAGATTTAATAAGTGATAAAGGATTATTAAAATTTAAGTCAGAATTTCTCCAAAATAAAGATTGAATTTCTTCAAATTGATGACTTTCAAGTAAATCAACCTCTTCAGCACTTATCTCTCTACACTGTCCGGTAATTCCAAAACTGCCATCATTTAAATATCTTCCTGCCCTTCCGGCAATTTGTCCTATTTCTGATAAGTTTAATCGTCTTAATTTTTTTCCATCAAATTTTTTCAGATTAGAAAAATAAACATTATCTAAATCCATGTTGATGCCCATACCGATTGCATCTGTAGCAACTAAAAAATCAACATCTCCTGATTGATATAATTCAACTTGAGCATTTCTTGTTTTTGGGCTAAGAGATCCCATTACAATCGCTGCACCACCTTTTTGTCTTCTAATTAATTCTGCAATTGCATAAACTTCCTCTGCTGAAAAAGCAATAATTGCTGTTTTTCTGTTAATTCTTGAAATTTTTTTATGACCTGAATAAGTAAGTTTTGACAAACGATTTCTATTTATGAATTCAATATCATCGTTCAATTTTGAAATAATACTTCTAATAGTGTTAGAACCCATTAACATGGTTAATTTATTTCCTCTCAAATTTAGTAATCTGTCAGTAAAAATGTGTCCACGCTCATGATCAGCACACATTTGAATTTCATCCACTCCAACAAAATCTAATTGTTTATCAATAGGCATAGACTCAACAGTACAAAGAAAATATTTTGCATTAGATGGTATAATTTTTTCTTCACCTGTGATTAACGCAACTTTATCTAAACCAATTTTTTTAATAACTTTGTCATAAATTTCTCTAGCCAATAATCTTAAAGGAAAACCAATCATTCCAGTTTCAAAGGACAGCATAGTTTCGATTGCTAAATGAGTTTTGCCTGTATTTGTAGGTCCTAATATTGCTGTAATTTTATTTTTTGTCATTTCTATCTTTGGTATATCTTTTTTTTTACCTACCAGATATTGTTAGTCCTAAAGAACAAAAATAGACTAAAACATGATCGAATCGGACTGATAAAAGTTCTCATTTTAAACTATATTTAGAAGTTTATCACAAATTAATAAATTTTATAATAATTAATCTTAGAATAAGTATTTATACCACCTAAACCTTAAACTGATGGTTTAACTTTTAGAATTTTCCAAACACCTGAAGCGGATGTAATAGTTTTTTCATTACATTTTAACTCACAAAATAAAAATACTAATGTTTTTGTTTTTTTTAAAATTTTTACTTTACCGATTATTTCATCACCTATTTTTGATGCTCCAATAAATTTTAGGTCTAATGAAATAGTTACGCATGGAGCATTATCTGCAGAACGATGTGCAGCTGTGCCGGCTCCCGCATCAACTAAAGCTGATAAATATCCTCCATGAGTAATACCAGCAGCATTTAAATGATTTTCATTTATAATTGATTTAAATTCATACTCTGTTTGAGATATATTTCTAAATAAAACACCACCATTATGTTTCATAAATCCTGGTTTTAAGCTAATTTGTTCAAATTTTTCAGACATAATTTTTTATAGTACAAAAGTTAGAATTAATAAAATTATTAATATGATCAGAAAGAAATATATTACTGACATTTGAAGAGAAGCTTTTGTAAACCATTTAAACATATTAATCCTTTTTTGGTGCGCCTGCTAGGAGTCGAACCCAGAACCTCCTGGTCCGTAGCCAAGCGCTCTATCCAGTTGAGCTACAGGCGCAATTTTAGTTTTTATTTCATTATAGTATACTAATTTTTAGTGTATTTTAATGATAACATAAATTTAAAATTTTATGAAAAATAAATTAAAAGAAGTAGTTATTGTTAGCGCAATTAGAACACCAATAGGAAGTTACAGAGGTTCATTAAAGGACATGAGATCTGATCAACTTGGATCTGTGGTCATAAATGAAGTTTTAAAAAAATCTAAAATTGTTAATGATGAGATTGATGAAGTAATTATGGGTCAGGTATTGACTGCGGGTGCTGGTCAGAACCCTGCAAGACAAGCTGCAATAAATGCTGGTATACCAATTTTAAAACCAGCTCATATTATTAATCAAGTTTGTGGATCTGGGCTTAGAGCAGTTATATCAGGTTATCAATCGATCAAGTTAGGAGAATCAAAGAATGTTATTTCTGGAGGTCAAGAAAGCATGTCTTTAGCCCCACATTCAATTTTTTATAGAGATGAAAAAAAAATTTCTGAAAACAAATTATTAGATACGATGGTTCATGACGGACTGATAGATGCATTCAATAACTATCATATGGGTGTAACAGCAGAGAATGTTGCTAAAAAGTTGAATATAACAAGACAAGAACAGGACGAATTTGCTTTAAATTCTCAAAAAAAAACAGAATTAGCTATTATTAATAATAAATTTAATGAAGAGCTGGTTAAAATAAATCATAATGGAAAAGTTTTAGAATTTGATGAACACCCTAGAGTAGGATTAAAAATGTCAGATTTAGAAAAACTTAAAACTGTCTTTCAAGATGACGGAACTATTACAGCAGGAAATTCCTCAGGTATAAACGATGGAGCTGCAGCTTTATTATTAACATCTTTAGAGGAGGCAGAAAAAAAATCGATAGAGCCTTTAGTAAAAATTATATCATGGTCTTCTGTTGGAGTAGATCCGTCTCTAATGGGCTTAGGACCAATTGAGGCTGTTCGTGAAGCAATTAAAAAAGCAAAGTGGAATTTAGATGAAATTGATTTATTTGAAATAAATGAGGCTTTTGCATCTCAAAGTATTGCAGTAATTCGTGAATTGGGTATTGATAGAAATAAAGTAAATGTTAATGGTGGAGCCATAGCTCTTGGCCATCCTATTGGTGCCTCAGGTGCAAGAATACTCGTAACATTGATACATGAAATGAAAAGACAAAAAAAAAATAAAGGTTGTGCAACTCTATGTATAGGCGGGGGGATGGGTATCGCTTTGTGTGTGGAGAGAATTTAGAAATTAATTTTTCTATATTTTTCTTCTAACAAAATTTTTTGTATCCATATTTTAGCATCCAGATAAGTGCTTACTTTTGGCTGAATAAGTGTTTTTAATAACTTTTTAATCATTTTTGAAGCATGTACATAAAGAGTGTCAAAAAATTGAGCAGAATGTGTTAAGATTTGCATTTAACAACTTTTTATAGTGTATAAGACGTAAAAAATGACTGAAAAATTAATAGTTCCTGACATTGGTGATTTTGAAAATGTTGAAGTGATAGAATTATTGGTTAAAGAAGGTCAAGAAATTAAAAAGAATGATCCTGTAGTAACAATAGAAAGTGATAAATCCAGTGTTGAAATACCGTCAATTTTTTCAGGAAAAATCCAATCTATAGCTGTAAAAGTTGGTGATAAAGTTTCAAAGGGTGATTTAATTTTAAATATATCCAGTATTGATCAAAATCTTTCCTCTTTAGAAGATGTTCCAAAAAATACTGAAAATTTAATTCAAGAAGCAGAAAATTCTTTAAAAAAAAATCAAGAACAAAAAAAACCAATTCTAAGAAATGAAAAAGAGAAATCCGAAATAATTAAGGTTGTAAATGAAGGAGATATTGATCCATTAGAGACAAGTGAATGGTTGGAATCTCTTTCAGATGTCATAGAGAAAGATGGAAATCAGAGAGCTCATTATTTAATTAAGGAATTAATTAATAAAGCGTATATGGAAGGAGCTAATATCCCATACACACAAAACACTCCTTATATAAATACGATCCCTGTAGCTGATGAAAAAAAATCTAATGGTGATCAAAATATTGAGAGAAGAATAAGATCTTTAATTAGATGGAATGCTGCTGCGATGGTAGTGAGGGCAAATAAAAAATTTCCTGAACTTGGAGGTCATATAGGAACATTTGCATCTGCTGCTACATTATATGATGTTGGAATGAATCATTTTTGGAGAGCTAAGAATAATAAATTTGGAGGAGATTTAGTTTATTTTCAAGGACATAGTGCACCTGGTATGTATGCGAGAGCATTTCTCGAGGGAAGACTGGATGAAAAACAATTAGACAGTTTTAGACAAGAGGTAAAACCAGGTGGATTGTCCTCATACCCTCATCCATGGTTAATGCCAAACTTTTGGCAATTTCCAACTGTTTCAATGGGATTAGGACCCATGCTAGCTATATATCAAGCTAGATATATGAAATATTTAATTAATAGAGGCCTAATTAAAGATGAAGGCAGAAAGGTTTGGGCATTTTTGGGTGATGGAGAAATGGATGAGCCAGAGTCTCTTGGAGCAATAGGTTTAGCTGCAAGGGAAAAATTAGATAATCTTATATTTGTTGTAAATTGTAATCTTCAAAGATTAGATGGACCTGTACGAGGTAATGGAAAAATTATACAAGAATTAGAGGGAATTTTTAGAGGTGCAGGTTGGAATGTTATTAAAGTGATATGGGGGTCTTATTGGGATCAATTGTTAGCAAATGATAAAACAGGTCATTTGGTGAAAACAATGAACGAAACAGTCGACGGTGAATATCAAGCAATGAAAGCAAGAGATGGAGCTTATGTAAGAGAAAAATTTTTTGGAAAATATCCAGAAACTAAAGAATTAGTTTCTAGTCTTTCAGATAAAGATATCTGGAGATTAAATAGAGGTGGCCATGATCCTCATAAAGTATTTGCCGCATACGACAAAGCATCTAAAAATATTGGAAGCCCAACTGTTGTAATTGCAAAAACTATCAAAGGTTATGGTATGGGTAAAAGTGGAGAAAGTGTAAATACTACTCATCAAACAAAAAAATTAGATGTTGATGATTTAATGTATTACAGAGATAGATTTGATGTTCCTTTAACCGACCAACAGGTAAAGAATATTGAATATTATAAACCTGATCAAAATTCTCCTGAGATTAAATACATTAAAGAAAGAAGACTTCAATTAGGTGGGTTTATTCCAGAAAGAACTACTTATGCAAAATCAATTAAAGCCCCCCCGAAGGATATTTTTGACAATATGAAACTTTCAACTGGTGAAAAAGAAATGTCTACCACCATGGCATTAGTTAGAATGCTTACAAATCTACTAAGAGACAAAAATGTTGCGCCCCGATTAGTCCCTATTATACCTGATGAGGCTAGAACATTTGGTATGGAGGGTTTCTTTCAAAAAGTAGGGATTTACGCTCATGAAGGACAAAAATATGAACCCGAAGACTCTGCTCAATTAAGCTCATACAGGGAGGAAAAAAGTGGTCAAGTTTTAGAGGAAGGAATTACAGAAGCTGGAGCAATGTCCTCATGGATTGCTGCAGGAACTTCATACACAAATCACGATATTGAGATGATACCTATTTATCTTTTTTACTCAATGTTTGGATTTCAAAGAATAGGAGACCTCGCATGGGCAGGTGCAGATAGTCAGTCTAGGGGATTTTTAATTGGAGCTACAGCTGGAAGAACAACTTTAGCAGGTGAAGGTTTACAGCATCAAGACGGTCACAGTCATCTTACTGCATCAACAATTCCAAACTGTGTATCATATGATCCAACTTTTCATTATGAACTAGCAGTTATTTTTAGAGATGGATTAAAAAGGATGCATGAAAAAAAAGAGAATATCTTCTACTACATTACAACAATGAATGAAAATTATCCTCATCCAGCTATGCCTAAAGATAAATCTTGTGAAGAGGGAATTTTAAAAGGTATGTATAAAATTAAAGAGTTCAATAAATATAAAAAAACTAAAATTCAATTTTTGGGATCTGGTACAATTTTAAGAGAAATGATAGCAGGTGCTGAAATATTACAGAGAGAATATCAGATAGATAGTGAGATTTGGAGCGTAACAAGCTTTAATGAGTTAAGAAGAGACGGTTTAGAAGTAGAAAGATATAATCTTTTAAATCCAGATAAGGAACCAAAGAAGTCTTATGTTGAAAAATGTTTGAGTAAAACAGAAGGACCTATTTTGGCTGCTTCAGATTACATGAGAATGAATTCAGATCAAATTAGACCATACATTAATAAAAGCTTTTATTCACTAGGAACAGATGGGTTTGGGCGAAGTGATACAAGAAAAAACTTAAGAAATTTCTTTGAAGTTGATAAGGAGCATGTAGTCACATATGGATTAAGTGTATTAGCAAAAGAACAACTAATTGCATCCAAGTATGCCAAAGAAGCAATTAAAAAATACAAAATTGATAGTAATAAACCAATGCCAACCAAATTATAATGTCAGAAATAGAAATTAAAATTCCCAATATTGGAGATTTCAAAGATGTAGAGGTGATAGAAGTTTTAGTGTCTGAAGGTCAAACTCTAAAAAAAAATGATCCTTTAATAACAATAGAGAGTGACAAATCTAGCGTAGAAATTCCTTCAGCTTTTGATGGAAAAATTAAAACTTTAAAAATAAAGGTAGGAGATAAAGTTTCAGAGGGTGACTTAATTTTAATTCTAGAAAGTATCAATGAAGAACAGAAAAAAACAAGTGAAAAACCAGCTATTGAAAAAAAACCAAAAAAAACTCATGAAATAAAACCAGCGGCTCAAAAGACTTCAATCGATCAAAATAAAGTTCTCAGTATATCATCTGCAAGTCCAAAAGTTCGAAAATTTGCTAGAGAACTTGGGGTAGATATTGATCAAGTTGTAGGTAGTGAACGCAAAGGTAGAGTTATCGAGAAAGATATAAAATTATTTGTTGCTTCGAAATCTAAAAATTTAGTTAACAATGAAAATAAAAGTAGTGAAAAAATAAAACAGGAATTTGCTCACTCAGAATTTGGAAAGGTAGAAATAAAAGATATACCTAGAATTAAAAAATTATCTTCAAAATATCTAATGAATTCTTGGACAAATATTCCACATGTGACTAATCATGATGAAGCGGATATCACTGAACTAGAAGAATTTAGAACATCACTGACTGACATATACACAGGAGAAAAAAAAAAGATCACACCTCTAGCTTTTATTGTTAAAGCTTTGACTGCATCATTAAAAAAATTCCCAAATTTTAATAGCTCTATTGATGATATTGACGGGGGAAAAATGACTGTTAAAAAATATTATCATATTGGAATAGCTGTTGATACTCCTCATGGTTTGATGGTCCCAAAACTAAGGAATGCTGATAATAAGAATATTAATTTGATAAGTTCTGAACTTAAAAATTTAAGTGATCAATGCAGAAATCTTAAAATTGATAAAAAAGAATTGTTTGGTGGATCTATGACAATAACAAGCTTAGGAGGGATTGGTGGATCATTTTTCACACCTATTATAAATTTTCCTGAAGTTGCAATTTTGGGAATCGGAAGATCTGAAAAAAAACAAGTTTTCTTAGATGGAAAATTCGTTACAAGAACTATTTTGCCTTTATCATTATCTTATGATCATAGAATCATCGATGGCGCAGAAGCAGCACGTTTTAATAATGAGTTAAAAGAAAATTTAGGAAAAAACTTTGCATATAAGTTAGCTATCTAATTAAAGATTATGTCAAAAACAGTCTCATTAATCAGTGCATTATTATGTACATTTATTTGGGGAACTACTTTTATCGCACAAGATACTGGCATGGATAACATAGGACCTTTTACTTTTAATGCTGTTAGATTTTTTGTAGGCTTTTTAGCGATTGTTCCTCTGGCATTTTTATTTGAGTTAAAAAAATTCAAATCAGAATTTAAATTAGATATTAAAACATTTGTTTTTTTGTCTTTTTTAATAGGCTTATCACTTTTTTTAGGTTCTGCATTACAACAGTTGGCTCTTCTTTATACTGATGTAGCAAATGCAGCCTTTTTTACAATTTTCTATGTCCCCATGGTACCAATAATAATTTTTTTATTTAAAAGAAAATCAATACATTGGAGTGTATGGCCTTCTGTGGTTCTATGTTTAATTGGTGGTTATCTTCTTACTAATTTTCACGACGCAACAGTAAGACTTGGCGATACACTTGTGGTATTAGGAGCTTTATTTTGGAGTACTCATATCATTTTTACTGGAATAATAGTTACTAAATATGATTTGCCTTTAACCTTAGGTGCTATTCAGACTTTATTAGTAGCCTTATTTTCTTTTATAATTGGATTTATTTATGAAGAATTTATAATTGAAAATATTTTAAATGAAATAGACTCAATTTTATACGCAGGAATTCTTTCGGGAGGATTTGCATTTGTTTTACAAATTTATGCTCAAAAAAATATTACCCCTGCACCGGCAGCAATAATTTTTTCATTAGAGGGTGTTTTTGCAACAATTGCAGCTTGGTTTTTATTAAATCAAATATTAGGATTTAATAATTTATTAGGTTGTTTCTTTATATTATGTGGTGTTTTATTATCCCAACTACTACCTTTGATAAAACGGCCAGCTTAAAAATAAATTATTGAGAATAAAACAAAAGCAATTATTAATCTATATATTACAAAAATATTTAATGAAAATTTATTTAAATAATCTAAAAAATATTTTACTGTTACATAAGAAAATAGAAAAGATAAAATTACAGCAATAATTGTTAATATATTTATTTCTAAAGATTCATTCTGTAAATCCTTTAATCCGAGAAAACTCGCTCCGGCTAAGGCAGGTATAGATAGTAAAAATGAAATTTTACCTGAGTCTACTCTATTGAATTTTAAAAACCTTGCGGCAGTTATAGTAATTCCTGCTCTACTAACACCAGGTATTAGAGCAAGTATTTGAAATATTCCAATTAATAAAATAGATTTTATGTTTAGGTTGGAAGAAATATTTTGATTAATTTTGCTCTTATCAGCAAAGTATAAAATGATCCCAAAAGATAATGTAGTCCATGCTATAACTTTAATATTTCTTAAATAACTTATTAATTCAGTCGAATATAGTATGTATCCAAAAGTAATAAGTGGTATTGAGCCAATTATAATTAATTTCAATAATTTTTGATTTTGTTTAAGGTTAAATAAATCTTTTCTAAAAAAAAATATTATTGCCAACAAAGAACCTAAATGTAAACTAATGTCAATTAACAGTGAACTTGCTTTAAGATCATACAGGCTAGAAACTATAATTAGATGTGCAGAGGAACTAATTGGTAAAAATTCAGATATGCCTTGAATTGCTGATAAAATTAGAATTTCTATAAATTCTTGAAACATATAAGTGTCGTAACTTAAAAAATATCCTTTTAAAACAATTCGATTTTATCATAGTAGGTATGCAAAATTTGAAATTACTATATTATAAGCTAATTTTTACTAAACATAGGTCATAGATACTGACCTAAATAATTCTTTTACTAATAAAAACAATGTATATTTTGCCATAAATTAAAAAAAATATGACTGATAAAATGCTTAAATTTGTAAAAATAGGTCAACAAACTCCACCTAAAAGAGATGTTAGCAATAGAAAAGATGATTTCAAAGAGATTTATGATGATTTCATAAAGCAAAAGGCTCAAGAACAATCAAGTAGATGCTCTCAATGTGGAGTGCCATTCTGCCAAGTTCATTGCCCTCTAAGTAACAACATTCCAGATTGGCTTAAATTAACAGCGGAAGGAAGATTGAAAGAAGCTTATGAATTATCTCAAAGTACTAATAATATGCCTGAAGTTTGTGGAAGAATATGCCCACAAGATCGTCTTTGTGAAGGTAATTGCGTGATAGAACAATCAGGTCATGGGACTGTTACAATAGGATCGGTAGAAAAATATATAACAGATAATGCATGGGAAAAAGGGTGGGTTAAACCAATCGAGGTAAAATATGAGAAAGATCAAAGTGTTGGTATTATTGGAGCAGGACCAGCAGGTTTGGCCGCAGCTGAACAATTAAGAAAGAATGGATATAAAATTACTGTCTACGATCGTTATGATCGAGCAGGTGGATTATTAATTTATGGTATTCCAAATTTCAAATTAGAAAAACATGTGGTTGAAAGACGTACAAAACTTCTTAAAGATGGTGGTATAGAATTTGTGCAAAACTTCGAAGTAGGTAAAGATGCTACTTTAGATCAATTAAGAAAAAAACATGATGCAATTTTGATTGCTACGGGGGTATATAAAGCACGAGAAATAAATTTACTGGGTAATGATTTGGAAAATATTTTTCCAGCGATGGATTTTTTAACAGCCTCGAATAAAAAAGGTTTAGGCGATAAAGTTGATTTATTTGATAAAGGAATTTTAAATGCAGAAGGAAAAGATGTTGTAGTTATTGGTGGTGGTGACACAGCTATGGATTGCGTTAGAACTGCCGTTAGACAAAAAGCAAAGTCAGTCAAGTGTCTTTATAGAAGAGATAGAGAAAATATGCCGGGGTCTGCAAGAGAAGTTGCTAATGCAGAGGAGGAAGGTATTGAATTTGTTTGGTTAACAAGTCCAAAAGAATTCAAAGGTACTAATAAGATAGAAAAATTAATTGTTGATCAAATTCAACTTGGTGAACCTGATGACTCAGGAAGACGGAAACCTCAAGTAAAGGAAGGATCAGAATTTGAAATTAAAGCTGACATGGTTATCAAGGCTCTTGGATTTGACCCTGAAGACTTACCACATTTGTTTGACTCAAAAGCACTACAAGTAACAAAATGGGGAACTTTAAAAACAAACTTTGATACTATGGAAACGAACTTAAATGGAGTTTTTGCTGCTGGAGATATAGTTAGAGGTGCATCGCTTGTTGTTTGGGCTATCAAGGATGGTAGAGATGCAGCTTTCTCTATAAAAAATTATCTTGAAAATAACGAATTAAAAAAAACAAAAGTAGCTTAATGTATAATTATCAAAAAAATCTAAAACTCTTAACTGAAAATCATGTTTATTCAAAAGATATGGAACATGATGCTTGCGGTGTCGGAGTGATTGTTTCAACGGAGGGAAAAAAATCTAGAAAGATTGTTGAATATGGTATTGAAGCTTTAAAAGCAGTTTGGCACAGAGGTGCTGTTGATGCTGATGGAAAAACAGGTGATGGTGCAGGTATACATGTTGAAATACCAAAAGACTTTTTTATAGAAAAAATCGAAGTAACTGGTCATGACTACGATAATTCAGAAATTTGTGTTGGTATGATATTTTTACCCAGAAATGATTATACTTCACAGGAGAGCTGTAAAACTATTGTAGAAAGTGAGTTAACCAAGAATGATTTTAGCATTTATGGTTGGAGACAAGTTCCTGTAAATCCTAAAATTTTAGGTGAAAAAGCATTCCAAACTATGCCTGAAATTATTCAGGTTTTATTTAAACCCAATGACCCAAATTTAGTTGATAAAAATTTAGAGAGAAAAATTTATGAAACAAGAAAAAAAATTGAAAATAAAGCATTCGAATTATCACTAAACAACTTTTATATTTGTTCAATCAGTTCAAAATCAATAATTTACAAGGGGTTATATCTAGCTCAGGCGATATCAGATTTTTATTTAGATTTAAGGGATAAAAGATTTGTTTCAAGATACGCAATATTTCATCAAAGATTTTCAACTAATACAGCTCCTAGTTGGAGTTTAGCTCAGCCATTCAGAGCAATTGCACATAATGGAGAAATTAATACTTATAAAGGAAATAAAAATTGGATGCGAGTTCATGAACAGGAAATGAGTAGTCCACTTTTTGAGGATATAGAAAATTTAAAGCCAGTTATTCAAAAAGGAGTCTCTGACTCTGCAGCACTAGATAACGTTTTTGAATTACTGAACAAATCAGGCCAGCCAGCACCTTTGGCAAAATTAATGTTAATCCCAGATGCTTGGTCAAAAAAAAATAAAACGTTACCAAGAAACCATCAACAATTATTTAATTTTTTAAATAGCACTATGGAGCCTTGGGATGGACCTGCGGCTATAGCGGCAACGGATAATGAATGGGTTATAGCTGCCAATGATAGAAATGGACTTAGACCTCTCAGGTATGCGATTACAAAAGATAAGATGCTTTTTGCAGGATCTGAAACTGGAATGATTGAATTAAACGAAAAAAAAATTTTATCCAAAGGTAGATTAGGTCCGGGTGAAATTATTGGTGTAAGAATAGAAAAAGGAAAAATTTTTTCTAATGCTCAAATAAAAGATTATTTGGCTAAAGAATTTAAACATTTCAATTCGCAAATTATAGATTTAGATGAAAAATTAAACATCTCAAATGAACAAAATAATTTTGAGGGAGAAAATTTGAGAAGAAGACAATATACTTTTGGAATAAGTTTGGAGGACTTGGAACTTATTTTACATCCTATGGCGGAAGATGCAAAAGAGGCAATAGGTTCCATGGGTGATGACACACCTTTAGCTGTCTTATCTGATAGGTATAGACCACTATATCATTTTTTTAGACAAAATTTTAGTCAAGTCACTAACCCTCCAATAGACTCATTAAGAGAAAATAAAGTGATGAGTTTAAAAACAAGATTTGGAAATTTGGGAAATATCTTAGATTTTGATACTTTAACAAAAGAAAATATTTATGTTTTAAACAGTCCTATTTTATCTAATTCACAATTCAATAAATTTATCAATTTTTTTGGTAAAAATTCTATAAATATAGATTGTACTTTTACTCAAGAGGAAAGTTTAGCTAATGCTATTAAAAGAATTCAAAAGGAAGCAGAAATATCTGTTAGACAAGGTATAACACAAATTATTCTTAGCGATAAAGACCTTTCTTCTCAAAAATTACCAATGCCAATGTTGTTATGTGTAGGAGCCATAAATACTTTTTTAATAGAAAAAAAATTGAGAGGATATGTTTCTATCAATGTTCAGTCTGGAGAAGCTTTAGATACGCATTCATTTGCAACTCTAATTGGGGTTGGTGCTACTACAATAAATCCGTATTTAGCTTTTGATAGTTTATATCAAAGACATTCAAAAAAACTTTTTGGTCAATTTAGCTTTGATGAATGTGTTCAAAGATATATCAAGTCGGTTAATGCTGGTCTTTTAAAAATAATGTCTAAGATGGGAATTTCTGTTTTGAGTTCTTATAGAGGAGGATGTAATTTTGAAACTGTTGGACTAAGTAGAACTGTTGTTGATGATTATTTTCCAGGAGTAACTTCAAAAATATCTGGAATAGGTCTTACTGGTATTGAAAAAAAAATTAGAGAAATTCACAAAGAAGCATTTGAAAGTACAGAAACGGTATTACCAATAGGTGGTATTTACAGATACAGAAAAAATGGTGAAACTCATCAATATCAAGGTAGACTTATACACATGTTGCAAAGTGCGGTAGGCTCTAACTCTTATGATACTTACAAGAAATATGCTGAGGGTATTTATAATTTACCACCAATCAATTTAAGAGATTTGGTGAATTTTAGAAAAAAGAAATTAAGCCCTTCAATAGAGTTATCGGAAGTTGAACCAGTAGAAAAGATTTTAAAAAGATTTGGAAGCGGAAGTATGTCACATGGAGCATTATCTAAGGAAGCTCATGAAACTTTAGCTATTGGCATGAATAGGATTAAAGGTGCATCTTGTAGTGGTGAAGGTGGTGAGGATGAAAAAAGATTTGATTTTATGGATAATGGAGATAGTGCGAATTCAAGAGTAAAACAGATTGCTTCAGCAAGGTTTGGAGTAACTGTTAATTATTTAAATAATTGTAATGAAATCGAAATAAAGATTGCTCAGGGAGCAAAACCTGGTGAAGGTGGTCAGTTGCCAGGTTTTAAAGTTACTGATGAGATAGCTCGTTTGAGACATTCGACTCCAGGTGTAACATTAATTTCTCCACCACCTCATCATGATATTTATTCAATCGAAGATCTTGCTCAATTAATTTATGATTTGAAACAAATTAATCCAAAAGCAAGAATTGGTGTCAAATTAGTTGCATCTTCAGGCGTAGGAACAATTGCTGCAGGAGTAGCAAAAGCAAAAGCAGATATTATATTGATTTCAGGTCATAATGGGGGAACTGGAGCAACACCTCAAACAAGTGTTAAATATGTTGGCATCCCTTGGGAAATGGGACTAACTGAAGCTAATCAGGTTCTTACTCTCAATAATCTTAGACATAAAGTTACATTGAGAACTGATGGAGGTATTAAAACAGGAAGAGACGTAGTTATTGCAGCCATGATGGGAGCAGAGGAATATGGTGTTGCTACGACTGCTTTAGTTGCGATGGGTTGTATTATGGTAAGACAATGTCATTCAAATACTTGTCCCGTCGGTGTATGCACTCAAGATGAAAAACTAAGAGAAAAATTTAATGGATCACCAGATAAAGTTGTGAATTTATTCACATTTATTGCTTCAGAAGTTAGAGAAATTTTAGCTGAATTAGGGTTCAAATCCTTAAATGATATAATTGGAAGAACAGATTTATTAATGCAGGTTAATAAAGCTTCACCAAATTTAGATGACTTAGACTTGAACCCTCTTTTTGTTCAAGCAGACCCAGGAAACAATAAAAGATATTGCGAAAATCAAGAAATAAATGAGGTTCCTACAACATTAGATCAAGAAATTTGGCCTGAGATAGAAAAATCATTAGATAAATCAGAGAAGATTGAAAAGGAGTTTTTAATTAAAAATACAAATAGGGCGGTGGGCACTAGAATCTCGCATTATCTCTTTAAAAAGTATGGTTATGAAAAATTAGAAAAAAATTTTCTTACTTTAAGTTTCAAAGGTTCAGCTGGACAATCCTTTGGAGCGTTTTCAGCAAAAGGATTAAAGTTAAATCTTAAAGGAGACGCAAATGACTATGTCGGTAAAGGATTATCGGGGGCAACAATAGTTATTAAACTGTCAGATGAAAGTAATTTGATATCTAATGAAAATACAATTATTGGAAATACTGTTTTATATGGAGCAACATCTGGAAAACTCTTAGCTGCAGGGCAAGCTGGTGATCGATTTGCAGTTAGAAACTCAGGCGCTACAACAGTTGTTGAAGGCTGTGATTCAAACGGATGTGAATATATGACAGGAGGTACAGCTGTAATTTTAGGATCAGTTGGTGATAATTTTGCTGCAGGTATGACAGGTGGAATGGCGTTTATATATGACAAATCCAAAGAA
>CACKMG010000001.1 GCA_902601235.1 uncultured Pelagibacteraceae bacterium | reverse complement strand
ATAAGAGCCTTTGGTAGAGTAGAAACATCATTACAATACTTAGTTAGAAGTTGGCCAATAATAGTAGAATTAATTTCAGTTTGGAAAAGATTGAATGAATTTGAAAATAAACTCAAAATTAATACTGAAAAAACATTAGAAGAAAAAATATAGTGGCTTTAAAAAAAGAATTAATTGATAAAATTATATCAGTGACTTCAAGAGCTGCTTTCTCTTGTCATAAATTTTTAGGTAAAAATGATAAGATCAATGCTGATAAAGCAGCAACAGATACAATGAGAAATGAAATTAATAAACTTGAAATCAATGGTGAAGTTGTAATAGGTGAGGGTGAACTAGATGAAGCTCCAATGTTATATATTGGTGAAAAATTGGGTTCTGGTGGAAATTTGAACATAGATATTGCTGTAGACCCTGTTGAAGGAACAAATTTTGTTGCCAAAAACTTGCCTGGCGCCCTATCTGTAATAGCTGTCGCTGAAAAAGGGAATCTTTTTAATGCCCCTGAAACTTATATGGATAAATTAGCAGTTTCAAAGAAAATACCTCATGAAGCAACTGATTTAGATTTTTCCCTTGAAAAAAATATTAAAAATTTAGCTGACTCTTTAAATAAAGATATTAGCGATATCACTGTGTGTTTATTAGATCGTCCAAGACATGCACATATTATTGAGGAACTTAAAAAGATGAAGGTAAAAATGAAATTAATTTCCGATGGTGATGTTTCTGGGGCTTTAATGGTAACAGATGACAAATATAATGTGGATATATTTCTTGGAATTGGAGGTGGTCCCGAAGGTGTTTTAGCAGCATCAGCTATTGATGCGTACGGATGTAAGTTCCAAGGTCGATTTCTTTTTAATAATGATAAAGACATATCACGAGCAAAAAAAATGGGTATAAAAGACTTAAAAAAAAAGTATGATTTAAAAGAAATTATTAAAGGCGATTCAATATTTTGTGCAACAGGTATCACTACTGGAGATTTGGTAAAAGGTGTCTATGTTGATGATAATAAATTCATTACAGAAACTTTACTTACGCACAAATACTCAAATATGTGTAAAATTGTTATAAGAGAAGACACTATAAAAACTTGATAAATATTATTTTTTACAATAAAAGATCCAAATTTGGTCCCTTCGTCTATCGGTTAGGACACGTGGTTTTCATCCTCGAAAGAGGGGTTCGATTCCCCTAGGGACCGCCATTCTTAATGCCTTTTTTTGTCTATATTATAAAAACAGTTTCCTCAAAAATTAACAAAACTTATGTTGGTTATACAAGTAATCTTAAAGAACGTATTAACAAACATAATAATAATAAAGGTGCAAAATCAACAAAAGGACATAAATGGGAATTAATATATAAAAAAAAATTTATATCAAAATCAAAAGCTATGTCTTATGAATATAAAATAAAGAAAAATAGAAAATTAAGAAAAAATATTTTAGAAAAAATTTGAAGATGAATTATAAGATATCTATTATTTTACCATATAAAGAGATATATTCAGAAAATTTTGCAGGTGCTGCATCAATATGGGTAAAAGATTATGTTTTACAATCAAAATTATCTAAAGAAACTTTAATATATGGAAATTTAGAAAAAAATTTAAAACCTCTTACGAAAAATTTTAAAAACTTAAATATAAGTAAAAATTCATTTTCAAAAACGAGGGAATATATAAATCTATTTTATAAAGATTATTTAAGAAATAATTTTAAGATTATTGAAATTCATAATAGACCAGAATATTTAAATTTTTTGATTAAAAAAAAAGTTAGTTCAAAACTAATATTTTTTTTTCATAATAATCCTCAAGATATAAGAGGATCAAAAACAATTAGAGAAAGATTGAATATATTAGAAAATACGGACAAAGTATTTTTTGTAAGTGCTTGGACAAAAAAAAAATTTTTTGAAAATCTACCTTTTAAAACGAGGTCAAATTGTGAAATATTGTATCCTTCAATAGATAAACAAAATATTTTCTATAAAAGTAAAAAAAAACAAATTGTTTTTACTGGAAAGTTAAATTCCTCAAAGGGATATGATTTGTTTGGAGAAGCAATAATAAAAATTCTGAATAAATTTCCTGATTGGAAAGCTATCGTTGCAGGAAATGAACCTAGAGAACAATATGATTTTAAACACAAAAATCTTAAAATTTATCCTTGGTTACCTCATAACAAAATACTGAATTTATATAAACATTCTTCAATTTCAATTGTACCATCAAGATGGGAAGAACCATTTGGCAGAACTGCAATGGAATCAGCTGCTTATGGTTGTGCTACAATAACTTCACAAAAAGGAGGTTTGTTGGAGACTTTTGACAATGACCTTTTTCTCAATAAACTAAGCGCAAATGAAATCTTAAAAAAAATAAGTTTTTTAATTAAAAACCCACAAAAATTAAAATTTTATCAAAGAAAAAATTTCGATAATCCTATTCATCTTATCAAGAACTTAGTTGCATTTTTAGATTCTGTAAAAATCAATATGTATAAAAAAAATATATTTATCAATAAATCTATTGGTCCGAAAATATTACATATCTCAAATTTTAACGAAAAAAATAATCAACGATTATTTAATATTTCAATCGCATCAAAATTAACTAATGGACTCATTAGAAATAAATGTGATGTTATAAATTTTAGTTATAGAAATTACCTATCACAAAAAATCATGCCTAAACTTGATAATGATATTCTTGAAATTTCTAAAAACTACAGACCAGATTTAATTTTATTAGGTCACAACAATATCTTAAAAAGAAACACATTAGAAATATTTAAAAATAAAAAAAAGAAAGTTGCATTATGGTATGAGGATCATGTTGCAAATTATGGTCCTAATTGGAAATCAAATCTAAATTTAATAGAAAAAAACAATGATCTTATTGATAATTACTTTATTACAACGCATCCTAGTGTTATCAAAACAAAAATAAAGAAATCTAAAATTAATTTTCTTCCAATACCAGTTGACGAAAATATAGAATATTTAAAGATTTATGAAAATAAGAATCGATATAAAGATCTTTTTTTTGCTTTAAGTCATGGAGTGAATTTTGGTGGATTAAGATCATCAACAAATGATGAGCGAGAAGTTTTTTTAAATAAATTACTTGAAAAGGGAAAAAGTATCAATTTTCACGTGCTGGGAATAAATAATGATAAGCCTCGTTGGAATTATGATTTTTACAAAGAAATGATGATTTGTAAAATGTCATTAAATTTAAGTAGAGGAAAACCTTTAAAATATGCATCCAGCAACAGAATAGCTTCATATATTGGTAATGGAATTTTAACTTTTATTAATAAAGAAGTTGGTTTTCAGAGATTATTTTCTAACGATGAAATGGTATTCTATAGAAATGAAAATGACTTAATTTTGAAAATACTAGAACTAAAAAATGATATGAAAAAGATTAATAAGATTTCAAAAAATGGAAAAAGAAGATATTTTGAAATTTTTAATAATTTAATTGTATCAGACTCTATATTATCAAAAACATTAAACTCATCTCCAAAATATAAATATGCATGGGAAAAATAAAACTATTTGTATTGCAGGTAAAAATAAATGTGCAATAGATTCTTTAACTTATTTATTAAAAAAATACCCCGATTTTGAAATCTTAGCTTTACCCAATAAATCAGATGATGGAAAAGATTCTTGGCAAAAATCTTTTAAAAAATTTGCACAAAAAAATAAAGTCCCTATAACTAATTTAAAAAGTCTATATAATAAGGAAAATCTTTATTTTTTTTCATTAGAATTTGAGGAAATATTAAATACTAAACTTTTTAAATCTAAAAATTTATTTAATTTTCATTTTAGCTTACTTCCTAAATATAGAGGATGTCATACTAATTTCTACCAAATATTAAATGGAGAAAAAAAATCTGGTGTTACTCTTCATAAAATCGACAAGGGTATTGATACAGGAATGATCATAGACTCATTAAGTTTTAAAATTCAAATAAACACAACTGCTTATCAAAATTACTTAAAACTTTTAAATACATCTGTTATTCTTTTTAAAAAATTCTTTCACAAGATTTTGAGTAATAATTATTCTATTAAAAAGCAAAGCTTAAAAAGAGGGAGTTATTTCAATAAAAAAAGTGTCAATTATAAAAATTTGATTCATTTTAATAAAATAAAACATAATTTAAACACTCATAATATGATTAGATCTTTGATTTTTCCACCGTTTCAATTACCAATTTATAATGGTAAGAAAATTAAAAAATCTTTGTTTAAGAATAAAAAAATAAGGCTTCTATATTTATGAGTAAATACAATTTAGCATTAATAGGATATGGTTATTGGGGTCCAAAACTTGCTAGAAATATACAAAATTCTAATAAATTTAAGATAAGTTATATAATTGATAATTCTAGAAAAAATCTTAATTTAGCAAAAAAAGATTTTCCTCTTACCAAACTGCTTAAAGATTATAAAAGTTTAGATAAATCTAATATTGATTTAGTTGTTATTTCAACTCCAACCAAAACACATTATGAAATGGCAAATTATTTTTTAAAATCAACTAATGTTTTAATAGAAAAACCTCTAGCACTTAATTTAAAAGAAGTTTTAAAATTAGAAAAAATTTCAAAAAAATTTAAAAACAAATTATTTGTTGATTATCCTTTTATCTTCTCTGGATCGATAGAATATATTAGAAACGTTATAAAGATGAATACTTACGGTAAGCTTATAGAAATAGAAAGTTTTAGAGAGCAAGCTCCAATAAGAAAAGATGCTAATGTTGTATGGGACTTAGGGGTTCATGACATTTCGATCTTAAGATATTTACTTAATAAAAATCCAAAAAAGATTAGCTCTTTAAAATATAATACTATTAAGACATCTCAAAAAGATACTGCATATATCAATCTTCATTATCAAAATAATTTAAAAGTTTTTGTAAAAAACTCTTGGATATCACCACTTAAAATAAGAATAATTAAATTTAAATTTGAAAGAGGAATAATTATATGTGATGAAAATGAGCCGATTTACAAATTAAAAGTTTTTACAAGAAAAAATATCTCATCTCCAATTTACAGACTTAAATTACCTGAGATAAATTTATCTGAACCACTTTTAAATTTGATTAATTATGTAGCGAAAAGCCTTAAAGAAAATACTAATCCAATATTTAATAAAAATTTTAATATTGATATTACAAAAGTTTTAGAAAAAATTTAATATGATAAAATTTCTAGATTTATATAAACAAGATAAAAATTTACATAAATCAATATTAAATAAAATAGATAAACTTTTTAAAAAGGGTGATTTTATTTTAGGTAATGAAGTATCTTCTTTTGAAAAAAATTTTAGCAAGTTTAGTGGATCAAAATATGCCATAGGATGTGCTAATGGTACGGATGCTTTAACGATGGCTTTATCTTCACTAGATTTACCTAGAAATTCAGAAGTAATTATTCCTGCTATGACATATTGTTCGACAGCTTTTTCAGTATTGAAGGCGAATTTGAAACCAGTTTTAGTTGATACAGATTTCCTAAAATCTACAATATCTATTAATGAATTAAAAAAAAAGATTAGCAAAAAAACTAAGGTAATCCTCCCAGTACATTTATATGGATCAGTTGCAAATTTAACTGAAATTAAAAAGATAATAGGAAATAAAAAGATTTACTTAATAGATGATTGTGCACAAGCACATGGTGCTTTTGAAGAGATATCAAATAAAAGAAGTAAAAAGAAAATAGGTTCTATTGCAGATATTTCATGTTTTAGTTTATATCCTGGCAAAAACCTAGGTGCTTACGGTGACGCTGGAATTATAACTACAAATAATAAAAATTTTTATAACAAATTAAGAAAATTACGAAATTTAGGATCAGAAAAGAAATTCATACATGAATTGGTGGGGTACAATAGTCGTTTAGACACAATTCAAGCAATTGTTTTAAACGCTAAATTAAAGAATTTATCAAAATATAATTTACAAAGACAAAAAATTGCAAAATATTATAATCAAAACATAATTAATTCTAAAATAACAAAAATTAATTATTCAAAATATTGCGTATTTCATCAATATATAATTTTAGTTAAAGATAGAGCTAGATTAATAAAAATATTTAAAAAGAAGAAAATATCGTTCGGTTTTCATTACCCTTATGCAATTAATCAATTAAGAGTATTTAAAGATTATTTCAAAAACAAAAGATACAAAAATGCAGAAAAATTGGCAAAAGAGTCAATCAGTCTACCAATAGATCCTAATCTTTCATCACAAAAAATAAAATTTATAACTAAAACTTTAAATGAATTTTAATGAATTTTTCAATTATAATTCCTACTTTTCAAAATTTTGATTTTTTAAAATTTACTATTGATTCTATTAATAAAAATTCATCACATAAACACGAAATAATAGTTCATATTAATGGTAAAGATCAATTAACTGAAAATTACTTAACAAATAATAATTATAAATTTACTCAAAGTGAAAAAAATATTGGCCTTTGTAGTGGAGTTAATTTAGCAGCAAAATTAAGTACTCATGACTATATTTTATATGCCCACGATGACATGTATTTTTTACCTAAATGGGATGAATATCTAGCAAATGAGGTAAATATTCATAAACACAACAAATTTTATCTTTCTATGACACAAATTTCTCACACAATAGGTGAAAAGGGTAATGTTCAACATATTCATTTTAATTGTGGTGATTCATTAAAAAATTTCGACTTAGATAAACTTCTAAACGAATATGAAAAATTTGAATTTAGAGATTTACAAGGATCTCATTGGGCACCTCATTTAATTCATAAATCAATTTGGAATAAAGTAGGGGGGTTTAGTGAAGAATTTAATCCAGGTTTTGCTTCAGACCCAGATCTCAATATGAAATTATGGAATGAAGGTGTAAGAATATTTAAAGGAGTTTCAAAATCCAGACTTTACCATTTTGGATCTGTAACCACAAGAAACAACAAAAATGTGACTCCAAATAATGGTAAAAAAACTTTTCTTTTAAAATGGAAAATGTCCATTGAGTTTTTTACTACACATTACCTAAGAAGAGGTGGAGTCTATAATGGTCCATTAGATGAACCTTACAAAAATTTTTTTTATTATAAAGATTTCTTGATCAGTAAAATAAAATTTTATTTAAACAGAATTTTTAGATGACAAAAAAAATAATTGTTGAAATAGCAGAAGGTCTTGGAAATCAATTATTTATGTATGCACATGCTTATTCTATGGCAAAAAAACTAAATTATGAACTTTATATAGATAATAAAAGTGGCTACTCCTTCAAAAAAAATACTCTGAGGAAACATCAAAAATATATGTTAGACTCATTTAATATTGTTCAAAATTATGCTCCAAATGAGTTTATTTACGACAAATTACATAAAAAGATAAAAAAAAAGTTATTAATATTAATTGATAGATTTACAAATAAGCAAGTTTTCTTTAGAGAAAAATCGATAAAAAAAAACAATTTAAAAATAGTTAAGAATTATACTAATCTGTCAAAAATAAATTTTTCCGATAATATTTATGTTCAAGGAAACTTTGAAAATTCTGAATATTTTAAAGAATATAAAAAGGAATTATCAAATTTTTTTATAACAAAAAATGAATTGATAAATCACAAGAACTTAATAGTTGAACAATTGAGTAATAATAATTCAATTTCTATTCATATAAGAAGAAATAGGTTCTCAGATCAAATTGGTCTTACTGATACATTAAAAAACAAAGAAAAATCTGAATTTTTTACTAACCAAATTATTGATTATATTAACAGATCAATTAACTTTATTGAAAAAAAGGTTCAAAATCCAAAATACTTTATTTGGACTAATGATTATGAAGATTTCGGTCAATTATCAAATAGATTAATTATAAAAAAATATAATTTAATTAATGAAAACGTAATAAATGATTTTGATCTATTTCAATATGCTAAACATTTTATTGTAGGACCTTCTTCGTTTCACTGGTGGGGAGCATGGTTAAATAAAAATTCAGATAAAATTTGTATTAGGCCTTCTAATTTAAATCCATCAAATAATGAAAATTTCTGGCCTAAAGATTGGATATCGATTTAGATTTTAATTTTATTTAAAGCGTTATTTTTAAATATATTTGCTTCCCTAATATATCTTCTAACCATTTGTGTTGTTTTATGGCCTGTCATTGCCATTATACTTCTTTCATCTGCTCCAGATTCAGCAGCTACAGTTGCAAAACCTGACCTTAAACTATGACCTGCGAAATTCTTATTTTCAATACCTGCTAAATTTAAATATTCTTTAATTAGCAAAACTACAGATTGATCAGTTAATCTTTGATTGGTTAATGATGAACCTTTAGAAAATCTTCTAAATATGGGTCCTGAATCAATTTTAGAAATTTCTAACCATTTTTTTAAATTTGTAACAGGACAGTAAATATCATTAGTAAAATAGGGTAGGCCCTTAACCATTCCTTCACCAAATTGATCAGTTTTTGATTTTTTGATAATGATTTTGAGCCCTTCTGGGACAAATTCTAAATCTTCATGATCAATTGAAATAAGTTCGGTTCGTCTAAAACCACCTCCAAAGCCGATTAAGATTAATGACTTATCTCTAAGTTTTTTTATTTCCTCAGTTTTTTGTTTATCTATTACATTAATAATTGATTTTAAATGCCTGATTAATATAGGTTTTTTACCTTTCTGAATGCTCCCTTTAACCCTTCTTATACCCATTAAATTTTCAACTATGATTGGATGTTTAGTATCTAGATAATGCCCTTTCAGCTTATGAACCATACTTATTGAAACCAATCTTCGTCTTAAAGTGCTTATTTTTGAGTTTTTTGCGAGATGGGTTAAGTATAAAGAAACAATTTTCGGCTCCGTTGGCAATGAATTTAATCCATGCTTTGCACAAAAAGCTCCGAAGTCTTTAAAGTCAGACTTATAAGCTCTTAAAGTATTATTTGCTTTTGAGCTTTTGAGGTTATTTAAAGTTGCCTCATGAAGCGATTTTAGATCTGTAGTTAGCTCACTCATATTATTACTATTGATAACAATTAATTATCATTAGTAATATATCAAGTGATTTTTAATGTCAATAGTTTAAAATTAAAAATTATGGGTTCAATTGATGGAGAAATTCCTGCAGTATGGTTTTTAATTAGTTCGTTTGGTTTTGTTATTTTAACTTTTATACAATATCGAAATACTGGTAGTAGCTTTAATACAATATTTTTGTCAATAATGGCTATTATATTCTTTGTAAGTTACATAATTTTGCTGATTCCACGTTAAAAGTTATTAACATAGCCTGTTGAAAAGTCAGTAAATTCAACAATAAAGTGATACCTTTTCAATATTAATAATATATATTGAACATAACTTAAGAGGCAACTCTTAACTGGCCATCCAGAGAAAGGCCGAGAGGTTTAAGTCTGGAGGGCAGAAAACCCTGTAAAGCAGCGCTAAACATACGGGGTGGTCGGTTCGGCGGTAGCGCATACAACGACGAGCCATAAAATTCTGATCTTTGCACTGTAAAAAGTGTAAAGTTTCAGAATTTTTCTATATGAAAAAGCTTTCAGGAACGAAATTTCAATTAAAAGTTTGGAAATACCTTAAATTAATACCGAAAGGACAAGTTAAAACTTATAAGCAAGTGGCTATTGGCATAAAAAGCCCTAAATCAGCTCGTGCTGTAGCTAATGCTTGCGCTAAAAACCCATATGCTCCAAAAATACCCTGTCACAGAGTGATTAGGTCAGATGGAACTCTTGGAGGATACTCTGGTAGAGGTGGAATTAAGCAAAAACTTAAATTACTTAAGTCTGAAAAGGTAAACATTTAGCCCAATTTTGAGGTTTTTTATGTCCAAAAAGTCAGTAAAATCAACATTTTTTAATCTTTTTATCTAATTTCATGATAAATAAAATAATTCACCCTCCAGTTGCACCATATCTATTCATATGGTTAAAATAAACCCCTCTACGGGCGTTTAAATGCTATATTCAATTAATGCATTACTCTACTATTCAACTATATCAATGCTTTTAGACTGCCCTATTTTTTTAATCTGTTTAATGTTTTGAGTCATAAAAAACCCTAATTTTAAAGGATTATTTAATGTTTTTCATAATAAGGTAAAATTTAAGCTTCTTTAAAGAAAATTAGAGAAATTTTAATTCTAAAAAGCAAAAATATTATAATAATTATAATTTTTAGAATATTTATAAAATATAATAATTACAATAATATAATAGAATTACTTAAAGTAATACTTTAGATATTAGTAAATAAATAGTACCTATTATTTAATCTTTTTAACTAAATTTTCTCTTCTAGATATGTAAATGCCGCTTAACACAATTATAAATAAACCTAAAAATGTCCAATTATCAGGGAAATCATTAAAGAAATAATACCCTATTATAATATTAGTAATGATCTCAAAATAACTGAATGGAGCTAATTTAGATGCATCAGCATATTTAAGAGATAATATTAAGAATAAATGACCTATACAGGCAAATATACCTATCGCAGCCATCATAGACCACTGATTAAAGGTAGGTTTAACCCATATAAATGGCATAACAGTAGATATAATTATGGCCCCTACTACACCAGTTAACAATAAAGTTAATAAAGCATTGTCTGAAGTGCTAAGTTTGCGAGTAATAATTAAATAAAAACCATACATTATGCCTGTTCCAAGAGCAGCTATACTTGCTAAATTAATCTCTACAAAACCAGGTCTTATAACTACTAACGAGCCTATAAAGCCTATAATTACTGCAGACCATCTTCTAAATCCTACCTTCTCAGCTAAAAAAATTGGAGAAAAAGCCGTAACAATTAAAGGAGCAACAAAAGCTAAAGTTAATGCTTTTGCCAACGAAATTACTGAAATCGCATAAAAGAAGCAAATATTAGCTGTTAAAAGAATTAATCCTCTTATGAATTGTAATTTTGGTTTATCGGTCCATACAAGATTTTTTCGAAAAAAAAAAAACATAATTGGAAGAGTAAATGCAACAGTAAAAAAATATCTTGCCCATGTTATCTGTAATACTGGAAGATCTGAACTTAAATACTTTGCAAAACCATCCATTATTGGAAGCATTACCCATGCTAGTAGATTAAAAGTTATAGCCTTCATTTATAAAAGAAGGATATAGATTAATTAAAGTATTTTAAAGCAAAGAATACAACAATTGGGATAGTTATAAATGACATTAATGTAGAAACAACAATAGTACTAGCCACACTATCTACAATTTTTTTAGGTGAATATATTGATGCTACTAGATAATTTAGAACAGCACTTGGCATTGAACATTGTATTAATAAAACACCGGCAGCAAATCCTTCTAAATCAAAATATAAAATTAATAAATATCCAATTATAGGACCAATAATTACTCTTCCAATAGAGGAAAAAATTGCCTTGTTAACTGAAAAAACTTTTAATCTTGTTAATGCTATGCCTAAAGACATTAAAATAAGAAATATTGTTGCATACATAAGTAAGAAAGTGGTATTTTCAACAAATCCAGGTAGTTCTAAATCATAATAAAGCAAAATTATTGCAACTATTATTGCGTAGAAAGGTGGACTTTTAAGTATAACATTTAAACTAAATTTTCTATCAGCTAAAAATACACCCAAAGTAAAGTGACATAAAATTATCAATGCAGATATAGCTGCAGAAACACCAAGACCTTGTGAACCATAAGCAAATAAGCATATTGGTAAACCCATGTTTCCAGTGTTAGGCATTGTTAATGGTGGTAATTCTCTGATAATATCTTTAGTATTTAAAAGATATAATATGATTATACCTGTAAACATAAATCCACCGATTGCTAATGCGTAATACCAAAAATAGTTTAGAAAAATATGAAATGAAATGTTCACTGGATTTAAAGCATAGATAATCATAGCAGGCGTACCAACATTAGCAGCAAAATTAGTGATAAAAGTCGTATCTATTTTAGGATTTTTTTTTCCCAAATAGTAACCAATGCCAACAACAAAAAAAACTGGAAAAATAACTTCAAAAAGTTTTAAATAAATAGACATAACCTAATTAATTGAAAAAAGGTTATTAAAGTTTTTCGTTGTATTTTCTACTAGTTTTGAGTATTCAATACCTTTAATTTCAGAGAGTTTTTGTGCAGTAAATTTTATGAAAGAAGGTTCGTTTTTTTTTCCTCTATTTGGAACAGGAGCTAAAAATGGACTATCTGTTTCAATAAGTAATTTATCTAAAGGTATTATTTTAAAAGTTTCTTGAAGTTTAAGTGAATTTTTAAAAGTTATAATTCCACTAGCAGAAAAAAAACAATTCAAAGTAAGTAATTCATTAGCAAATTCAGATGAACCAGTAAAACAATGCATTAAAATCTTAGGTTTTTGATCTTTATATTTATTTAAAATATCAAATGTTTCTGGTTCAGCATTTCTGGAGTGAACAATTAATGGATAATTCAATTCAATAGAAGCTTTTATATGATGTTCAAAACTTTCAATTTGTTGATCTTTATCGCTATGGTTATAAAAAAAATCTAAACCGGTTTCTCCAATACCAATTATTTTATTATCGATACTAGCTTTTTCAATAATCACATCTTTAGAAATTGGATTATCTTTAGCTTCATGAGGATGGATGCCAAAAGTACCAAAAATAATATCATCTTTTTTGATTATTTTTAAAATATTTTCAAAACTTTTATGTGTCGTACAAATAGTTAATAATTTTTCTATACCTACAATTTTTGATCTTTTAATTATATTTTCTAAGTCATTAATTAATGGCTCATGATCTAGATGACAATGGGAATCAATCATTTTTCAATTTTTTTAAAAAGAATACCTATCTTATTAAATTTCTTACCTTGTTCTAAAAAATTATTATTCATAATAGATGAAAAGTTTATATTATTTTCATTAATTTCAAAAATTTTTAAAGCTTTTAGAGCAGAGTCAGGAATTATTGGATATAACATAAAGCTTATTTTTCTTATAATTTCAAATGTTGTATAAACTATAGTATTCATTCTTTTTGGATTATCTTTTTTTTTCCACGGTTCTTGGTCATTAAAATATTTATTTGCTACGAATAAAGAATTTACAATAAAATTTATATAATAATTTACGTCTTGTTCGTCAATTTTTACTCTGATATTTTCGATATTTAATTTAAAATCATCTAAGATTACCAAGTCTTCTTTTTCAAAATCAATATCTTTTGGGATTAAGCCTTGACAATTATTCATAGCAAAAGCAGTTACTCTTTGACATAAATTTCCAAAGTTATTTGCCAAATCACTATTAATACAATCTTCTAATCTATCTTGTGAGATGTTACCATCATTACCAAATGAAACTTCTTTTATTAGATAGTATCTTAGTGGATCTAAGCCGTATTGTTCAATAATCTCTAATGGATCTAATATATTTCCTTTAGATTTAGACATTTTTTCATCCCCAGATAAGATCCACCCATGTCCGTAAACTTTTTTTGGTAATTCTATTTTCGCAGCTAATAAAAAAGCTGGCCAATACACTGCATGAAATCTTAATATGTCCTTACCTATTAAATGAATTGATGCAGGCCAAAAAGTTTTAAATAAATCATTTTCTTTATTTGGATAATTTAAAGCACTGATATAATTTGTTAAAGCATCTAACCACACATAAATTATATGATCTTTATTATTAGGAACTTTAATCCCCCATGAAAAACTTTTCCTACTAACTGATAAATCTTTTAAACCACTTTTAACAAAACTTATAATTTCATTTTTTCTTGATTTTGGTGAAATAAAATCTGGGTTTTTTTCGTAAAAATCCAATAATGGCTTTTCCCATTTAGATAATCTAAAAAAATATGACTCCTCATCTACCCACTCTACTTCTGATTTAGAATTTATTGCAATTTTCTTACCATCTATTGTTTCAATTTCATCCTCATTATAAAATGCTTCATCAGAAACTGAATACCATCCAGAGTATTTTGATAAATATATTTCATCATTTTTTTCAAGTATGTTCCATAAATATTGAACAGTTTTTTTGTGTCTTTCCTCTGTAGTTCTAATGAAGTCTGTATTAGATAGATTTAAAGTTTTCGATAGTTTTCTAAAAGTTTCACTAATTTCATCACAAAATTTTAGTGTATCTACATTTTTTACTTCAGCTGCTCTTTGAATTTTTAAACCATGTTCATCAGTACCAGTTAGAAAATGAACATTAAAACCATCAATTTTTTTAAATCTTGCAAAGAAATCAGCTATAATACTCGAATACGCGTGACCCATATGGGGTTTTGCAGATGGATAATAAATAGGAGTAGTAATATAAAAATTTTTATCCATTTAATATTTCCGATTTTAATTTTAAAAATAAAGACTCTTCATCTAAATTAAAATTTTTTGTTTTATTAATTTGATCTATAAAATTATCCCAGAAATCTTTAGATGTTAATTTAATATTTCTTGATAAAAACAATTCTACATAATCGTAAATAAAATATTTTATTGGTGTCTCTTTTTTGTATAAATTTTTATTTATAATTATATTTATTAAATCTTTTAAATTAGTTTTAGTTAAATCAACTTCATTTTCATTAGAAAATCTTAATAAATTATAAATTTTTCCTGGTGTCGAATAATAATCTATTAGATCTTTATTAATAAGATTATTTATATTACCATCAATCAATTTTTCACTTATTGATATTGTCTCTAGATGAGATAATGAAAGATTAAATTTGATACATCTTGAGGTAAGTGTAGGTAATATATTCTTATTATTATTAATTAAGATAAAATAAATACCTAAGTTAGGTTCTTCAATAATCTTTAATAATGCATTAATTGAACTTAAACTTAAATATTCAATATTATCAATTAATACAAATCTTTCTTTTGAATTAAACGAGGATTTATTTAAATTATTTATTAAATCTCTTATTTGATTTATATCAATATTCTTTTTATCCTTAGCAATATCTATTAAAATAATGTTAGGATTTGATTTATTTAAATTTAACTTAAAATGTCTATTTTCTATATTAATCTTAAAATTTTTTAAATCATAAATATTTTCTTCTCCAAGTGAGAGAACATAATTGATTAAATGATAAGCAAATGTGCATTTTCCTATGCCTTTTTGACCAGAAAATAATATTTTATTTGGAAGTTTATTTTCCTTATGAAGTTGAATTAATTGACTGAATTCATCATAAAATGCATACAAATTTGATTGATTAATTGGTTCTAAATTCATTTTATTAATCTATCAATTTTGTCTAAAATAATTTTTTTGTTAATTTTAATTTCTTTATTTGAGTCAACTATTAAATAATTTTTCTTGTTCTTTTGAGCAATTTTAATAAATCCGTTTTGAACTTTCCTGTAAAAAGAACTATTAAACTTATCATATCTATTTAATTTTTTTCTAAGTTTTAGTCTCTTAATCATATTTTTAGTATTTACGATATTTAAAAAAGTAAAATTAATTTTAAAATTTTTTAATAAGTATTTGTTAATATCATTTATTATTGATAAGTTAACACCCAAACCATAATGTTGATAAGCAACTGTAGAGTCTACAAATCTATCTATTAATATTAACTTTTTATCTTTGTATTTTTTTAAGAGATCAATGTTTTCACTTCTTGCAGCTAAATAAAGAAGTAAATCTGTATTTTTGTTAAAATTTAAATTATCATCTAATATCAGTTTTCTTATTTTTTCTGAATTTTTACTTCCGCCAGGTTCACGTATTTTTATAAAACTTATATTTTTCTTTTTTAAATATCTTGAAACAAAGTTACTATGTAAAGTTTTACCACTTCCCTCAATACCCTCAAATATTATTACTGGTTTTTTAGACATCACCCCAGATTAAGTAATTTAAAGACTTCAATAATCTAGAAAATATATTTACTTTTTTTACCTCATTTTTGGCTAATAGATCATATTCACCTACTAGTTTTTGATCATAGGAAATATTTAATTTTGCAATTATTTGATCTTTTTTAATTGGAGCTTCAATCGGGCCATTATATAAAACTTTTATCTTAAGTTTCTTTTTTTGACCTTTTTTAATGATTTTGTATATGTCATTTTTTGAATATACTTCGACCATATTTTTTTTACCAAGCCACACATCTACATTTGTAAATGTTTCGTTTGACTTTGCAATTTCAACTAAATCAAAATTAGTTAAACCATAAGTCAGTAATTTCGAACTTTGTCTAGATCTTGAATTCTTAGTTTCAAAACCACTTGCTACAGCAACTAATCTTCTTCCTTTTCTAATTAAAGATGAAGCTAATGAATATTTTTCCACAGCCAAATATCCCGTCTTTATACCATCTGCTCCTAAATTTTTGTATAAAAGCGGGTTTCTATTTCCTTGAGTAATAGGATCTCCACCTGTTCTATCCCATGTAAATTCTTTTTCTTTAAACCATTCATAAAAATCTGGATGTTCTTTGATTAAATAATTTGACATCATCAATATATCTTTAACAGTAGAATAATTATCTGGGTCATTTAACCCTGATGAATTGGCAAAGTTAGTATTCTCCATTCCAAGTTCTTGAGCTTTAGCAGTCATTAAAATTGCAAACTCTTCTTCAGTGCCTGCTATTCCTTCAGCTAATGCTACACATGCGTCATTACCAGAAGCTACAATTATACCTTTCAAAAGATTTTCTACAGAAACTTCATCTCCAACCATTATAAACATTGAAGAGTATCCAGCTTGAGATAATCTCCATGCATTTTCTGAAATGATAAACTTTTCATCTAAGTTTAAATCACCAGATTTAATTAAATCAAATGCAATGATAGTGGTCATTATTTTTGTCATTGAAGCTGGATAAATAGATCTATCAGGTTCTTTTTCATATAAAATTTCTCCAGATAAAAAATCTTGAAGTATTGCAGTTCGTGCTTTAATTTCTATATTTGCAATTGCAAAATTCATAAATATATAAAAAAAAGAATTTATAACTAATATTTTTTTAAACATTTTTTAAGATTTCTAAGTTTTCAAAATTAAATGATTTCATTTTTTCAAAAGACTCCTTGATACTTTTTATATCATTAAAGGGACCTATTAATACCCTATATTTCGTTTTAGATAGTTTAATAATTCTAGAATTTTTTAGAGAAGTTTCAGCTTTTATTCTACTTAACATCATTTCAGCAGTATCTTTATAATAAAAATCAGCAACTTTTATTGAATATGAAAAGGACTTTGTTTTCTTTTTTTTTTCTACTTTTATATCCTCTTGTAAATTTTTAATTTGAATTCCTTCTATAGGTGCTTTTTCAGCAACTTTTTTTTCTTCATCGAAAGTTTTTGTTTTTTTCGCAACAAAGGTAGAATTTTTTGAAATTAAGACTATTTCTATATATGGGTCTTTTAAATTCAAATCTAAATCTTCTACAATTCTTTCAGTAATAATAGAGTTATAAAATTCAGAAAACTTAATTTTATTTGATATCACCTCAGCAATTAAAGATTTTCCATTTTCAGGGTTGGTTATTTTCACCATTGATTTTTTTTTTAATGATTTATGATAAATCTTTAAAGATCTTTGATCAAAATTTTTTATCTTATTATCATTTTTAGTATATAAAAGTGCAAAACCTATATTTTTAAATTTTTTCTCGAATGGAATTTTCTTATTTAACAATTTACTAGATTGAGATTGCCCACAACTGTAACAAAGTATGCATAAAAAAATTATGACAATTTTAAATTTCATTTTTAATTTTATCTTTCAAAGTACAGACTGCTAATGCAAATCTGAGAGATCTATTCCATTTTAAAATTATTTCATAATTATTAAAAACTATATATGCTGGGTTCAGCGTTTCTGCATCAGGAATTATATCTTTGTCTGGGGTAACAACAGCTACTTTTATAGTATCATCTATAGAGTCTAAAATATGATTATTTTTGATATATTTTTTAAAAAACTTAATCTTTTTTTTATTTGTTAATTTTTTGGCTGATACGTTCAAAAATTTTTTTGGGATATCATTTTTTAAGTCAATTTTATAAAAACATGGTGTTTGATCATTCCAACCCATATTATTTAAATAATTTGCTGCAGAAGCGTATGCATCCTCTGCATTTTTTAAATCAATATAATTATCATTATTATAATCTATTGCATGATTTTTAATTGTAGATGGCATAAATTGAAAAAAACCAAAAGCACCTGCCCAAGAACCATATAAACTTTTGTAGTCTATTTCATTATTATCTATCAACTTTAGAAGAATAATTAATTCATTAGTAAAAAATCTTGATCGTCTTTTATCAAAACTTAATGTTGCAAGTGAAGATAATATATCCATTTTTCCAACATAGGTTCCAAAATTTGTCTCGATACCCATCAAAGCGAGAAGTAATTCTTTTTCTATTTTAAATTTTTTTTCTACTTTATTTATTAAATCTGAATTTTGAGAATAAAATTTTATTCCCTTTTCAACTTTTTTCTTTGACGATCTTTTTGAAATATATGTCTTTGTATCTTCATAAAATTCTGGTTGAAATCTATCATACTCTATAACTTTGGGCAAAAAACGCACATTAGCCATTATCATATCAATGGTTTTTTCAGAAACATCATTTGATAAAGCTTCTAATTTAAATTGATTTTTCCAATTTTCAAATTCAATCTTATAATCCGCGTACACATTTTGAAATGATAATAAAATTAGTATTAAAAGTTTTCTAATTATTTTCATATAAATCTTTAAGATATATGATTACAGCAATCCAAATAATAATAAAACTTCCAAATTTTACTAATGAAAATTCCTCCCCATAATAGAAATAACCTAAAATGAACTGTAATGTAGGTGTGATATAAAAAATCATCCCTGTAGGACCTAGCCCAATAATTTCAACACCCCTAACATAAAGGAATAAAGGAATCACTGTCATAGGACCAGCCAAAAGTAAAAAAAAACTTAATCCAGGGTTTTGAAAATTAAAATCGTTTAATCCATTTTTAAAGATTAAATAAAAAACAATTAAAGCAAATGGAAAAATGAATAAACTTTCAATCAATAATCCTATATCAGTATCAATAATAATTTTTTTTCTAACTAAATTATAAAAAGCCCAACTTAAAGCTACAATAAGACCTACCCAAGGCAATGACTTTAAATTAAATAAGATCATTATTATTATTGAAATCAAAACTAATAAAATTGAAAAAATTCTTTTATTATTTAATTTTTCTTTAAAAAAAATATATCCCAACAAAACACTAATTATAGGCATAATAAAATATCCAAAACTTGCATCGATGATTCTTTCTGAAGCAACAGCATAAATCCAAATTGACCAATTTATGAATATCAAAAATCCTGAAATGAATAATGCAAATAATTTTTTTTTATCTTTAATTTCATTAAAAAAAATTTTCCATTTATTTAAAAAGAATGTTGTGAAAATCAACATTATAGCTGTCCATAAGCATCTGTGAACTACTAACTCAATGTGACCAATAAAGGCGACATATTCAAAATAAATTACACCAATAAATCCCCACCAAAAAGATCCTAAAGAAGTTAATAACAAACCTTTATTAAATTGTGAGTTCATAGATAATTTATTGAATTAAGTAATAAGTAGATTTAATAGACTATTTTATAGTTGAATTAAATATTTTTAATTATAAAAGCTTCTTAACGGAGAGATGGCTGAGAGGTCGAAAGCTCCGGTCTTGAAATACTAAAAATCCCTACTCACCTTACGACGATTCACATACTTATCAAGTCATTACTTACTTTTTAAATTTTAGCTTTTACAAAAAGTGTATCATTCTTGGCTACAAAACTCTAACGAAACTCTAACGAAGATAATAATTTAATTCTTAAAATCATTAATAATTTTTTTAATTTTCTTTATTTGATCATTATTAATATTAAATATTTTGTAAACTATGTCATTAAGCTCATCTAAAAGGACCATATCATTATTATTTTTTATTAGCTTTTCTGTGATTTGAATTAATGAGATATTAAGTTTCTCAGATGATTTTTTAATAGGTATCATTTGTAGTGGCTCTGGATACAATTCTAACATTGGTCCTTTTCTTTTCCCTTTTTTTAGAAGCCAAAATAATATTAATTCTGAATTTAAAATACCCAAAATATATTTTAAATCATAATCTTGTGAGAAAGAATTTTTTAGATTTATGTAGAAATTATCTTGACTAGAATATAGTTTTTCTGTGGTGTATCCAAAGATGTTACTTTTACATCTATAGGGTGCTACAATTTTTTCATTGGCTTGAAAAATAGAAAATGAGCCTGGTCTATGTAAAGCAAACCAAGGTGTATTATCTTTATATTTTAAAATTCGATCGTCCATAATTAATTTATATTTTTTAAGATGCTTTTTTATATTTGGGTAATCATCAATATTATCTGTAAATTTTGTATAAATAAGAAATTTATCATTATGTAAAATTTTAAATTTCTCTACATCGGAGCTTTTTATAAATTTTTTTATTATTTTTTTTTCATTATTAGGTAATCTTAATTTTTCAACTTCTTTGGATGTTAATACAAATATTCCTTCATTTAAATTTTTTGAAGTGAAACTCGAAAATTTCTTTATATGGCTATTTGTTAACCTACTGGGCACAACATTTGCACCAGAATTAATGTCACAAATTGCTCCTAAATTAAGTTTTGTAGAAATTAATTTTTCTAATATTTCTGAATATTCATCTAAACTTTCAAGAGATAAAACATTGTTCATTTTGAAATCGTCTAATTGATCAAATATGTCTTTATTACTTAGTTTATTTACAAAAACGTCCTCACTCCCATCAAAAACATTTTTAAGAATATTATTATTTGCAATACCATTTTTCAAAGAAGTATGTACAATACAAGGTTCATAATTTTTTTTTTTTGATAAAAAACATATTGCATTGCTTTGCCCCTGAGCACTCTCAAAAATTTTAAGATCCTTAAAATTAATTATTTGATAAATATCAGTATCACTTTTAATATGTTTTCTTAATTTTGAAGCTCCAGTGGCTGTAAAAAAATAATTTGTTGTAATATATGATAAAGAACAGTTTTCATTACCAATCTTTATTCCTAGATGAAAAAAATAATAAAAAAAATCTGATCTAGGATTCAAATATTGTTTAAGGTCTCCATATTTAATATTATTAAATATTTCTTTGTTATCCCTTTCTCCTATGTAAGGTGGATTTGCTATTATAATATCAAAACCTTGTTTACTTTCAAAAACATTAAAAAATTCAGTATATAAATTAGGCTGTATAGAAGAATTTTCAACAAAACTTTTTATTTCTTCTTTTATCTTAATTCTTGAAATACTTTTTTTTAAGTCAAAATATTTTTTATATAATCTATTTAATGTTTGTAGACTTTCGTAATCTAGTAAATCTGGCTGTTTAATTAATAAAGAATTATAATTTACAATTTTAAAATCTAAATTAGGTAAATCCTCTACATTTTTTATTTTTTCTTCAGATACAATTAGTGATAACCAAAGTCTAAGTTTTGCAATTTCTATTGCTGAAGCATCAATATCTGAGCCATATAAATTATTTTTTATAATTTCTCTTTTGATATGAAAAGAATCAGCATTCCCGAAGAGTATCATTCTCAATTTAAATAATAATTTTGAAAGAATAGATAGCATTTCAACAAGGAAAGCACCTGAACCAACTGCAGGATCAAGAATATAAACATTTGACAAATCATCATTTAATTTTTCTAAAATTTTATTATCAGTAATATTTAAAAGTTCATCTTCATCAGACTCGATTAACATTTGATTGAAAATTTTTTCTAAATTACCAATTTCCTTTTTTGAATTTAAATTTTTTAAAAATTTGAATATAGTTTTTTTACACATTTGATTAACAATTAATCTTGGGGTGTAAAAAGCTCCTGTTGACTTTCTTATATTTTCATCAATTAAACTTTCAAATACTTTCCCCAACATTTCTGGATCTACTGCAACTTCAAGATCAAAAGATTGTTCTTCGGACACAGTAAAATTATATCTATCAAATACTTCAAAAATTTTATCAAAAACCTCATTTTCGATATTAATTTTTGTGCTTTTCCAATCATAATTATTTATCGGTTCAAATAAAGAAACAGAAATGTTTGGAATGAAGCAACCAAGTTTTTCGTAATGATTATCTTTATGTTCGTCTAAAAAACCTTCATAAAATAAATGTTCTAAAGTATCATTAAAAAAGTTACCTTTTCTTTGACGAAGAATTTTGATGAAATCTTTTTCACCATTAAGATTTTTAAATCTTTTTTTTTCAAATGAAAGCATTCCTTTCTTTTGTAGAAAGTATATAAAAATTAGTTGTGACATTATCTTTTTAGAAAAATTAAATTCATCTATTTTTTTTGCTTTAAATTCTGAGTAGATTTTCTTATCCGATTGCAAAGATTTGAGTTCACCTGCTAAAATATAGGTTAAATCTTTATAATCTTTAAAAAATTCTTTAGTTACTTTTTCTATACTAAATGCAGCTGTTAATTCGTCTATTGTTGGGGCTTCTAAATTATTTAATAGAGGAGATAATTGTGATTTAGCAGTAAAATTTGGTTCATTTAAACCCACTAAATAAGAAAATCTTTTCAAAGGAGTTAAATCTTTATTAATTTTAATTTTTCCTAATTGATTAATAGATCTTCTATAATCAATTTTAATCAGGGAGAATCGCCAATCTTCATAGTCATCTGCAAAGAACGATACTAAACAAGCATCAGCGTTGTTTTTTTCTAACAAATATTTTGAAAAATTTCTTTGCAAAGATCTAGATTTTTCCACTGTTTTTGAGTCTTTCAATTTAATCATAGCGATTAAAATAGTTTCACCTGAGTTATATCTGTAATTTCCAAGAATTTTAAATGATTGAATATTTGATCTAAGTTTATCTGGCAGTTTGTTGTTATCTTCCCATCTTGAATCATTAACTAAGTTAAGATTTTTGAATAAGTTTATTGAAAGATTATAAAATTTTTGCTCATTAAATGGGTAATTAAATGTATCAAGAACCAGTTTTTGTGATTGTTCAGATTTCATTTATATAAGATATTCAGAAAGAATTATTTCTCTTTTTCCTCCATAAATAATCTTTTCTTTTAAACTTTCATCTAAAAATTTTTCTGAAATATTTTTTCTATAAATATTCAATATTTTAAGTGCATCAGTTGTTTTTTCTTTGTCTAGCTCACTTTTTATTGCTTTGGCTCTCATTCTGGCAACAATACCATCTTCAAAAGCCCTTAATAATTTATTTCTAAGATGATGTTCTTCGTCTTTAAAAGATTGTTCATTTTTTAGGGATTTTAATATTTCTATTAATATTCTTTCTGTTGACTTACCTCTTCTCTGAGTATGTTCGGTTTCAACGTCATATAAAATTTCATCAAAATAATCTTTATTTTTTTTAAGTAATTGAAAAAAAGTCTTATCAAGAGCCATTCTTTTATCATTAAAATTTGCTTGTAATAATTTTATAGCTTCTATGAATGTTAATTCTTGTGGTTTGTTATTTTCATCAGAAATTAAAAATTTCTTTAATTTACCTTTTCTAAAAAATGAAATAAGAGAATTACTATTTGATTTAAATTTTTTACATGATCTTGATTTTTTTGGCATTAAAGAAATTTTTTGATAAAGATCTTTATTATTGTCTCTAATATCCCTTATTATTTTCAAAAATTTTAATTCAGAGTTCGAAATATCATCATCTTCTTCATAGAATTCTTTTTTATTGAGATTTTCGTATAAATCTGAACCAAATAAATTAAATGTCTGAACTTCCTCTGTTTCAGTCAAAATTTTTGCATCACTACCCAAGCAATCATGAAAAGCTTGTATTTTACTTATTATATTTCTTTTTTGTTTTATTTCATCATCGGATTTATCTGAGGGAAAAAAATTATATACATGAATATTTTTATGTTGTGACCCTACACGATTTACTCTTCCAATTCTTTGTATTACTCTTGTAGGGTTCCAGGGTAAATCATAATTAAGATTAATATTGGACCTATGTAAATTTATTCCTTCAGCTAATACGTCAGTGGATATAAGTATTCTTATATTGTTTTTTTGTTTGTTTTTTATATTAGGATCAAAATTTTCTCTAATTTCATTTCTACCATCTTTTTGACTTAGGTTAGAAAGATTATTTTTATTAATATACTTTCCACCCTCACTAGAATAAAATAAAACCTGATTTGGAAATTCCTTGCTAAGTTCTTTTAATAAATACATTCCAGTTTCAGTAGACTCAGTAAACATAACAATTTTATTATTTTTAAGATTTTTGTCTTTCTTTAATATCGAAACTAACTTTTTAATTTTTGGATCTAAGTTTACATCCTTCCATAAATTTTGAATTGTAAGCAGACATTCCAAATCATTTTGAACATCTTCTTTAAACTTGGGAATAAAATCATCAGTCTCAAATTCTTTTACCACATCTTCTTCAACCATCTTATTTATCTTTTCGTCATTATCTTCATCAAGTAAATCAAATATATTTTTTTTACTTACGTAGATTTTTCCAGAATTCATCATTTGTAGATATCTTTCATGAGATTGAACAAATCTATTAATAGTTTTTTTAAACGCATGAAAACTACTCTCTAGTCTTTTAATAATCATAGTTTTCATAAAAGCACCTAGATTTTCCTGTCTAGTTAATTCAAATTCTGATGGTAAATTTTTTAAGTAAAGATATGGAGTATATCTAGCTTTAACAAATTTATTCTTTAAGATATCTATTGTTTCATTAAAAACACTCTCAATTTTTTCATCAAACTCATAAACAACAGCATTTGGAGTATCAATTTCTGGAAATTCTAAATTTTGTCTATCTAAATCAGTACTAAAAAATTCTTTTACTTCTTTTCTTGTTCTTCTCACCATCACATGTTTTAATACTCTTTCTCTTATTAATTTAGATCCTTCTCTGATCTCATTAATATATTCATTAGTTCCTTTTTCCTTTGCTTTTTTTGCTTTATTTTCTAGTGACTTAAAAAAGTTTTGAAGATTTCTTACAGTTGGAATGTTTGATCTATTAGGTCTTTGAAATAATTTAATCTGACTTAAAAGATCAGCGTATTTATTATTAATTGCAGTTGCAGTAATTAAAATTACCTTTTTTCCAAAACAAATATTCTCATAAAGTTCTTTCCAAGTTTCAGTATCTTCATTTCTAAACCTGTGCGCTTCATCTAAAAAGACATATTCAACCTCCTCAAGCTTATCCCATTTTTTGATATTCTTTATTTGTCCTGCTGACATAACTTTAAATCTGTTTACTCCAAAATCATTTAAAGTCTCTTGCCAATAATCTTGTAGCACTGGTGGTACTATAAATAATTTTCTTGCAGGTTTTAAATTTGGCTGTTGAGCTAATAAAGCTGCAATGTATGTTTTTCCAAGACCAACAACATCTGCTAAAAACACACCATTATATGCATCTAGAATTTTACTTGCAGCCACTACAGCTTGCTTTTGATATTCAAGATCCATAAAATCTTCAGGAAGAGAAAAATCAGTTTCTTTATCTATATTTATATCTTCATAAAAATATTCAAACAAAGTTTTTAGATACAATTCATATGGAGTAATTTTATCATTTAGCCATGTTTTATTTTCTAAAGTTTCAATAAATAAGTTTTTGATATCTTCACTTTGATCCCATAATTTTTCAAATTGATTGAGAGCAAAATCAATGTCAGATCTATTTTTAAGTTCAACATTAAATTCATAGTTAGCTTGCAAACCACTATGAGAAAAATTGCTTGATCCTGTTATTACACGACCGTAATCAACATCTGATATAGGCTTACCAAACCTGCTAATATAAACTTTTGCATGTAATTTATGACTAGGATGTTGTCTAAATTCTATTTTTCCATTTTTTAGAAATTCAATAAATTTTTGATAACCTACATAAGTATCTTCGTTATCATCCGAATCAATAACTTCGTTTTGGAAATTATTAGATAATCTTTCTCTTAATTTCAAAGAGCCTTCAAAATCGAAAGTTTTTTGTGATTCCTGAAACGCATCAAATGTTTTTTTATCAACATCAATACCATTCAATATTCTAATTTTTTTTACCTTTTCTAATTCTTTATAAAGAAGGTAAAATCCACTTGTTCTAAAATAACCCACTAAAACATCAAATTTATCGACATGCTGTAATGTTTTTTTAAACCTATCTAATAGCGAGCTTTCTTTTTCATTAGTAAAAAAAGTTGTATCAGTATTTTTATTTTTCATTTAATAGTCATAATCTAATTTTATTTATAAATTATAGGATTTTAAAGGATAACTCTAACGAAACTCTAACGAAAGTAAAAATTTTGTAAAATAATTGTTCTGTTTTTTTGTTGAATTTTAATATTATACTTATAAAACCTTGCTCACGGAGAGATGGCTGAGCGGTTGAAAGCACCGGTCTTGAAATTCCAGGTAACCCCTGCCCCCTTTAAGACGATTCACATACTCATCAAGTCATTGCTTACTTTTTATAATTTAGCTTTTAAGAAAAAAACATCATTCTTGGCTTGCCTAAGCTACAAAACTATAACGAAACTATAACGAAATTAATTAATTTCAGAAACTTTTACATCGCATAAATAGTGATCCAAAAATTTGTTGTTTATATAATCATACTTTGACATTGACATAATAGGATTTTTTTTTCCCTCAAATTCATTAATTTGGAAACCAAGTTCATAATTTGGAAATTTTGCTGCAAAAAAATCTTTTTTTATTGTTAGATCCTTATTTGGTACTTCTATAAATATATTTTTGTCATGGTCATAATATTGAAATGTTGTGACATCAAACTTATATTTATAAACTATATATTCCTTATCTAATAAATTCTTCATATTCACACATGATATATTTATACCTTGATCAGAAAAACTATTATTGGAAGAAAAGATTAAAATGAAAAATGAAAAATATATTAAATATCTCATAATCATTTTTAATAAATAAAATTGTTATATTTAAGGTTTGAATATGTTTAAACAGTGAATTTTAAATCACTGATTAACTAATTCATTAGGTGTAATAATATATTTACCTGATTTAGTTCTAAATTTTCCCAACTTGAAACTTACCTTTGTGTTGTCTTTTATACTCTTGGGAATTATGTGATATGGTATATAGAGTTTCTTTTTTTCTTGACCATATTCTACAAAATATGAATCTTCTAAATGAATAAATGCACCCTTAATTGATTTATCAAATTTAATTACACCATTAACTACACTGCCAACAAGAGCACGTTTTTCTCCTTTTAATTTTAACGACTCATACTTAGAGCATGCATCGGTAAGATTGTCGTGCATTTGATTTACTTCAACTTCTTCCTTTCCACCTCTATAATATTCTTTTAATTTATTGAATATAAAAACACTTTTTTTAAGTCTTGATAATGTAAAACCATCTACTAAATTTTTTTCTTCAAGATATGCGAATTTTTTATATGCCTGTTTCATTGCCTCTAAACAATTTAAATAGTCTTTATTGTTCAAAAAATAGTCACTTTTACTCACGTGATACCTAATTAATTGCATACCAACTTTTCTTCTTACCTTAAGAAAATTACGTGTCTCTCTCAAATATTTATCAACTTTATTATAAATATTTTCCATCTCTTCATCATCAAACTCGTTTAGATAAATTTTTATTATTAATAAATTTTGTTGTGTGTCACCATGATCTGGAAAAAGTTCAGCAGCTTTCACAGCATTTTCTTTACAAGCCTCTAAGTCCTGCATTTTTCTTAAACTAACAGAGTAATAATTATAGATATTTGGATAATCAGGTTGAAGAGCTATTGCTATATCAAAGGCTTTTTTTGTTTCGGTTAGTTTATTTTGAAGAGCATAAAACATTCCCTCAATTCTATAAACTTCGCAAAAATCTTTATGAGAAATTTTCAAATTTTCAATTATTTGTAATATATCTTTCTCAAGTTTTTCATTAGTTTTGCCTGTGTCTTTATACTGTCCATAAATAACTTTTTCTGAACGATTAAGTGTTTGGATCATATTAGAGGCTCTTCTTAATTTAAAAATAGCAGATCTGTCAGAAGCTTTTCTACATAAAAAATTAGTCCATCCTTCTGGTATTTCTTGTATTTCTTTTAAGTTAATTTCTAGATTTGAATCTAAAACATTTAGATTAGTGTGATCTTTTTGAATTTTAGAACTTCTTTTTTTATCAGAATATAGATCATTTTTTTCAATGAAAGGCACTACTTCTTTTCTTAAACTATAATACTCTGCTTCAGTTTTTTTAAAGCTAATAATTAAAATATTTTTTCTTACCAAATCTCTGATAGATTTTGATATAAGATTTGGATCTTGATTTTCTAATAAATCACAAATAGATGCTAAAGCTAATTCTTTTTTAATAGTGAATAAAATTTCAATAACTAATTTTGATAAATCTGATAAATTTTTATAAATTGTTAAATAAGAAAAATTTAATAAGTCCTTATGATTTTCAAATGCTTTTTGTAGTGGAACTCCATCGGCAACAGCATTTAATGCTAATTTGATATACAAAGGGTTATGCATTCTCTGACTTATTAATTTCTTTTTAGTAACTTCATTAAGTTTTCTAGTGATATTTTCTATTTGATGAACTTTGCTAAGTCTTTCAAAGAAATCTAAGGCCTCCTTATCATTAAAAGGACCAACTTTGATTGGTATATCTCCATGCCCAATAGGTATTCTTGAAGTAATAAAAATTTTACTTTTATGGTCAGCTTCAGAAAATTGCTCTAAAAAGTTAATTATATTGTTATCCAAAACATTTTCCAAATTATCCAGTAATAATAAAACTTTATGATCTTCTAAATGCTTAATTAAATTTTTAATTGGATCATCAAAATGATTTATTATTTCAAGAGATTGAAAAAATTTATCAGTTGTATTGACTTCATTCTCTAAATCTACAATCTCACCTTTTGAAAATTTTTCTGTTTTAAACGAGTGATAAATTATTGCCTCAAAGTCGTTTTCTATATGACCATTTAAATATTCATAGCACTTTTTTACTGCAAGGGCAGTTTTTCCGGCTCCAGCATCACCTATAAAAGAAATAACATTACTATTTTTAAGTTTCTTTTTTAATTGAATATTTAAATCTTTTCTATCTACCCAGCCTGTATCTTCATATTCTGGATTAGGTAAATTATGAATATCTTCTCTTTCATCAATATAATCATCTGTATAATTATCAAACAAAATACCTTTTTCTAAATCTTCAATTTCTTTGGCGGTTCTGCTAAACAAATCCTCTTTTTGTATAATTTTGTCACAAAATTTTTTAAATTCATTTTCTTCATTTGGAGTAACTATTCTTCCATGTTCTGCTGTATTTCTAATTTCTTTTGCAAAAACAAATCCATCATAATTTTCATCTAATAACTTTTGAGAGTCGACGTCTAATAAATTTTTGTTTTTTTTGAGAATTTCTAACGAAGTAGAAAAATTTATAAATTCAAGAATTTCGTCGTCATGTATTTGATCCTTAATGATTAATTCATCTAAGGATTTTTTTCTTTTAATGCAATAATCTAGACAAACTTTAAAAGTTTGATCATCCACTAAATCTTTAAATTTTTTTTTAACTAATAATTCTTTTTGAATCCATCTTCTTAAATCTACTTCAATTTGAGTAGCGATAAGTCTTGTTTTTCTGTCTGGTGTTAAAATATCACTCATTAATTTAAATCATAATAATAATTAATAGCAGTTAATTTCTCGCTATTAATTTTCCAATTATATATTTCTCTTATCTTTCCTAATGATGCTTTAGGTGGAGTCGAAGATCTATCTAGATAAATACCCGAAACTATAAACAATGCTCCATTAGGATAATTTGCTTTTGCCGCAATTACCTCATTTTTTGTTAGGATTACCCTTATATCACTTCCTGTAGTACCCTTTACCTCAGCTAGAATTTTTTCATTGTTCTTTTCCATATACAGATCATAACCTTTATCTCTGTAGCTACTAACATCTTTGACACTCCAATTATTTTTTTCCATTTTCTTTTTTACAAGAGACATTGCGTAATTTTCAATTGATTTTCTTTCAGCAAAACTTAATCCAAAACCTTGTCCGTAAGACTTTCTTTTTTTATTCTTAATTTCACTAAGAGCTATCTCTTTATTTTCATCAAAATTTTGAATATCCTCGATAGATATTTTCTGATTTTTTTTAATTATATCTAGTAAAATTTTTGCTACTTGAAGGGGGATTGGTAACAAATAAATTTCATTATGTTTAAAATTTCTATTATAAATCCAATTTTTATCAGTTTTATACTTACCAATCTGAGAAATGAGTTGCTTCGTAATTTTTAAAGGTTCAATATCAATATACTTTGTGTCAACTTTTCTTCCTTTGTTCATCCATGGAAGTGATTTAGAAAATTCTTTTGGCCTTTCAAAATTTTCGTCTGCAACTTTTTGAATTACAGATATACATGGTATTGTTCCTCGAAAATGAGAAAATACGACATCACCTTTTCTCAAATTTTTAAGAGAACTCCAATGAAACAACTCTTTTTTATTTTTATTTACGTAAGGAGCCCATAAGTAACCATCTCTTCTTTCAACTTTAAAAGTTCTATTTTGTGAAACCCAATAAAATCTATTTCTATAATCTCTTAATCCCCAAACACCTTTCCCTTTTCCCTCAACCATATAAAAAATATCTTCTTTCTTATTAAAAGCTTCTGAGTCTGATGAATTAGTTTCTAACTCTCTTTGAATAGTTCTATCAAAAGTTGGATTTAAATTTTCTTTTCGAATCTTTTTAATTTCTTTATAAATATCAGATAAATGAGCACACCCATTTAGATTTTTTAAAGCTAAGATGATATCTTCTTTCCAGGCACTCATTATTCTAAAATTAAAATTTTTATTTTAACAGAATATAGGATTTTGTTGGATTACTCTAACGAAACTATAACGAAAGATAAAATTTTCAAAAAAAATTGCTCTGTTTTTATGTTGAATTTTAATTTTATACTTATAAAACCTTGCTTACGGAGAGATGGCTGAGCGGTTGAAAGCACCGGTCTTGAAATACCAAGAATCCCCTACCCACCTTAAGACGATTAACATACTTAACAAGCCATTACTTAGTTTTTAAAATTTTGCTTTTACCAAAAACGCATCTTTTATGACCTGCCTAAGCTACAAAACTAGAGCGAAACTAGTACGCAGATTATTTATCTTTTATAGTCCAACCATTTTTTTCTAGTGCTTTAATCAAATTTTTTAGCATCTCATCTCTTGATGTTTTTTTGTCTCCTATTTTTTCAAAGAACACGGGTTCTAATCCCCTATCCTTTTTAGATTTAAAATAGTTTTTGATTGATTGTATTATTAGTTTCATTTGCCTCCTTTAGCGTTGTATTTAAAGTCCCAGCAAGTAGAGTATTTTTCTAAATTAGGACTAAGTATATTATATCATTAAATTTGACTTTTTCCACCTCTTCCCATTGACATAGACCAGGTCCTACAATTAGCTATTAATGAAAATTTTCGACCAGACAATTTTTCACGATCTACATGCATTATATTTAATGTCGATGCATTTAAAAATAAAACTTTGTATGGAAATTCTTTTTCAGATCCAGGTGTAATTGGATAACTATCATTTGTTTTAGGTTCTGTTGATAAATGAAATAATATTTTTGCTTTTGATAAATTTTCTTTAAATACTTTATAATCCTGTGAATATTTTTTTTCACCCTTCCAACTAACTTTTGGATAGATAAATATATCCCATGGCCTATCTATGACTAAAATAAAATCCTCAGGTATGTTTTTGTCCAAACCTTTAGCTTTAATATAATTGTCATGCGCAGGTGTTGTTTTACACATTAAAATAGTAGGGTTTTTATTATAGTCTTGAAAAAAAAAATATATTACAGCGCCAACTAAAAACATTAAGATTAAATGATTTTTTTTCATAAAACTATTTTATCAGTAGATTACCAGTGTACCAATTTACATCTTTGTTTAAATTAAATAATTTGTTTATTGGATTTTATAGGATAACTAGAGCGAGACTAGTACGAAAGAGTAAATTTTTTAAATAATCACCAATGTTTTTTTATTGAAATTTAATATTATACTTATAAAACCTTGCTAACGGAGAGATGGCTGAGCGGTTGAAAGCACCGGTCTTGAAAACCGGCAAAGGGGCAACTCTTTCCTGGGTTCGAATCCCAGTCTCTCCGCCATTAATCTGCATCTAGTTTAAATTTTTTAAACAAATTAAGAATATATTTGTCCTCAAATTTAAGATTTTCGTCGGTATTATTGTAAAATTTATATAACTTTTCATCATCTATATCTAAAAATTTTTCTAAACTGAAAAGTTTTTCTTTATCCATTTTATTGATATTTTTTGATACGAAAGAATATAGAAGTTTGTCCATCTCACGTGTTCCTCTATATTGAGATCTATATAAAATTCTTTTTTTTAAATTATCTATATCGATATTCATTATTAGATTATAATAGAAATTTATGAGTAATAAAAAAGGTCATAATTATTTGTTATCAGATTTAACAAAATTAAAGGGTGTTGGAAATAAAATTTCTAATCTTCTTAAAAAGAAAAAAGTTAATACTATCTTTGATTTATTATGGAAATTACCAAAATCTTATACAGATAGAAGTATATCTTCAAATATAAAAGATTTAAAAATTGGTGAAATACAAACAGTAACAATTATTCCTTACAAGTATAATTTTCCAAGAATTAGAAATCTTCCTAATAGAGTTTCTTGCAGAGATGAAACAGGTGATTTAGAATGTATCTTTTTTAATAGTTATGAGGGTTATATTAAGAAAATTCTACCTATTGGAAAAAGAGTTGTAGTGAGTGGAAAAATAGGTTTTTTTAGAAACAAGTATCAAATTACTAACCCAAAATATGTTTCAGAAGATTCAACTATAATTAAAATAAAACATAATCAATATTCATTAACTGAGGGAATAACTGAAAAATTATATAATAATATAATTAAACAAATAATTAAGAATCTTCCTAAATTAGAAGAGTGGCACAATAAAGATATATTAAAAAAATTCGATAATATATCTTGGTACGATTCTATTAATAAACTACATAAACCAGAAAATATAGGAAAATACAAATCTCCATTTTATAATAGATTAGCTTTTGATGAAATTTTTTCATCTTTTCTTGTTCATTCTGAAATTAGAAAAAAAATTAAAAAAATCAAAAAAAATAAAAAAGATTTAGATTTAGATAAACAAAATAGATTTATAGATAAATTAGATTTTAAATTAACTAAAGATCAAGTAAGAGCTTTGAGTGAAATCAATGAAGATCTTATTTCAAATCAAAAAATGTTTAGACTCCTTCAGGGAGATGTTGGTAGTGGAAAAACTATTGTTGCTTTGATCGCAGCACTTAATGTAGTAAATTCTGGTTTTCAAGTTGCGGTAATGGCACCAACTGAAATATTAGCAAGACAGCATTATTTATTATCAAAAAAATTATTTAAACTATCTGTTAAAGTTGATCTCTTATCAAGTAAATCAGAATTTAAAGATAGAAAAAGAATTTTGAATGAACTTAATAATAACAAAATTAATTTAATTTTTGGAACACATTCAATTTTTCAAAAAAAGGTTGAATTCAAAAATTTAGGTTTAATTATAATTGATGAGCAACATAAATTTGGAGTTAATCAAAGAAAAAAGTTATCTGATAAAGGTGGAAGTAATTGTGATGTTTTATTGATGTCAGCAACTCCTATTCCAAGAACATTAACCATGACTATTTATGGTGATATGGATTTATCAATAATAAAAGAAAAACCAAAATCACGTAAAGAAGTTAGAACTTATACAAAGCTAGAATCTAAAGTAGATGATATAATAAAATTTATTCAAAAAGAAATAAAAACTGGCAATCAAGTATTTTGGGTCTGCCCACTAATTGATGAGTCAAAAAAAATTGATCATTCTTCTGTTTTAAAAAAGTTTAAATTTTTGAATAAAATTTTTCCAAATAAAGTCGGTCTTCTTCATGGAAAAACTGAACAAGTTGAAAAAGAATTAATTCTAAATAATTTTTTGAATAAAAAGTATGATATTTTAGTTTCAACAACTATTATTGAAGTAGGTATAGATTTTCCTAATGCAAATATAATCATTATAGAAAATTCAAATAAATTTGGATTATCACAATTGCATCAATTAAGAGGAAGAGTTGGAAGAGGTAATAAACAATCAACTTGCATACTTATGTTTAAATCATCCTTAACAGAAAATGCAAAAAAAAGATTAAATATTTTAAAAAAAACAAATGATGGATTTAAGATATCCGAGGAGGACATGAAAATAAGAGGATATGGTGATATACTTGGATTTAAACAAAGTGGTTTGAAAACCTTTAGACTTGCTGATCCAATTTTAAATGAAAATTTATTTATTCTTGCTGAAAAGGAAATTAAAAGAATTGAAAATAATAATGAGGATATCAGTAAATTTAAAACGTTAATTAAATTATATGATCAGGCCGATATCATAAATGATATAGTTTAATTTTTTCCTGACGAGGTTCCTGCTGATACAATAAATTTAGATGCTTCTTCAAAAGACATGTCTAAATAAATTACATCTTCAATAGGAAACATTATTAAAAAACCACTAGTTGGATTAGGAGTTGTTGGAATAAATACATTTATTAATCTCTGATTTGTTTTTTTAGCCATTTCTCCTTTATTTTCTTTTGTTGCAAAACCTACAGCCCAAACTCCTTTCCTAGGATACTCTATAAGAACAACACTTTTTTTATCATTACTTTCTTTATTCGAAAAAGTTTCTGTCATTTGTAAAATTGCAGAATAGATTGTTCTTAAAACAGGAATTCTTTTAAATAGATCGTCAATTAATTTTAAAATTCTTTTACCAAGAAAAGATAATGATAGACCACCTACTACAGTGATAAAAATAACTGATATAATTATTTCTATACCTGGAATAGAATAAGGAAGATAACTATTTGGATTTATGTTTTCGGGAATTAATTTTGAGGATAAACCAATTAAAATTTTACTTAAATAAAGTGTAAATCCTATTGGTATTAAAACAACTACACCTGTAATGAAATAATTTCTTAAAATAAGTGTAATCGATTTTTTTTTTTTAATTTTTGCCATTTTTCATTTATAAGTAGAGTAAACAACAAAAACTATTGATATTATAAAAAGTATTAATAGTATTTTGTTATTTAGATTCATGTTAAATTATATTATCAATCTTAAAGAAAATGAATAGAAGAAAATTCTTATCCTATATTGGTTGTGGATGTTGTGGTTTCATTCTTAATTCTTGTTCTACAGCACCTATAACAGAAAGAAAACAATTAAAAATCGTATCTGAGCAAAAATTAAACGCTCAAGCTGCACAAATATACGAAAAAATTAAATCTAAAGAGAAAATGAGTAAAGATCTCAAAACTTTGAACGAGATAAAAGAAATTGGAAAAAGGATGGAAGACTCAATTAGTGAATATTTTTATAGAGAAAACTTAAATGACCCTACAGCATTTTTTGATTGGGAATATATTCTCATTGAAAATAAAAAAGTTAAAAATGCGTGGTGTATGCCTGGTGGTAAAATTGCTATTTATACTGGAATATTGGATGTTACTAAAAATATAAATGGATTATCAGCTGTAATGGGTCATGAAATTGCACACGCAGTTGCTAAACATTCTGTTGAACGTGCAAGTAGAAGTGTTTTACTTCAATCTGGAACTCAAATAGTGGATATTTTGAGTGGTGGAAAATTATCACAAATAAACAGAACTACTGGTATGAATACTGTTGGGTTATTATCACAACTTGGAATCATGAATCCCTTCAACCGCAAACAAGAAAGTGAAGCTGATTACTTAGGAATGATTTTTTCCTCATTATCAGGTTATGATATTAGAGAAACACCAAAAATATGGGATAGAATGAAAAAACTAAATAAAGGAAAAGCTCCTCCTGAATTTATGAGCACCCACCCTTCTGCAGATAATAGAATTAGAAAAATTAATGAATGGACTAATGAAATAATAATGAAATATCCACCAATTAAAATCTCCTAGATTATAATGGTGAGCCGTGATGGACTCGAACCATCGACCCATTCCTTAAAAGGGAATTGCTCTACCAACTGAGCTAACGGCCCGATTCAATAATGAATTTGATTGTATATACAGATTTATTGGGATTATTCAAATAAGAATTGGTGAGACAAATAGTTTATTATTTACAGTTTATCTATGTATTTGTCGTGAAAATCATCAAAAGTGTCGTTCTCAATATTGGTTCTTATGGCTAACATTAATTCTTGATAAAAATTTATATTATGAAGAGTAAGTAACATTGATCCTAAAATTTCATTTGTATTAAATAAGTGATTTAAATAATTTTTAGAATATTTATTTAGATCTAAATTAGTACAATTTTTATCTAAAGGGCTATTATCATTTTGATATTTACTATTTCTGATATTAACTTTTCCATCCCAAGTAAAAGCTAGTCCTGTTCGACCTGACCTAGTAGGCAAGACACAATCAAACATATCTATACCTCTTTTAACTGCACCTAAAATATCAGTTGGAGTTCCAACCCCCATTAAATAATGTGGCTTATCTGTTGGTAATGCTTCTTTTATATCTTCCAAAACTTCAAACATTTCAGATTGTTTTTCACCTACTGCTAAGCCACCAACAGCATATCCATCAAATCCAATCTTAACTAATTCATCTAGTGATTTTAATCTTAAGTCTCTAAATAATCCACCTTGAATAATTCCAAATAAAGCTTTGTGAGGATTTTTTCCAAAAGCTATTTTAGATCGTTGAGCCCAATATAATGATAATTCCATAGAGTCTTTTATTAAGTCAAAATTATTAGATTTTTTTGGACATTCATCCATTATCATGACTATATCTGAATTAAGTCCAAGTTGAATTTTCATACTTTCCTCTGGACTTAAAAAAAATTTTTTACCATCAATATGTGAGTTAAATATTGCACCTTTTTCTCTATCTACTTTTCTTAATTTAGAAAGTGACATTACTTGAAATCCACCCGAGTCAGTCAAAATAGGTAAATCACAATTCATAAAATTATGTAACCCACCAGCATTTTTAATTCTCTCTACACCAGGACGGATCATCAAATGATAGGTATTAGATAAAATTATTTGTGAACCAGTTTTTTTTATATCCTCTATTCTGCAAGCTTTTACTGTAGCTTGGGTTCCAACTGGCATAAAAGCAGGAGTTTCAACATTTCCTCTGCTAGTTTCGATACGACCTCGTCTTGCAAATTTGTCTTTTTTTAAAAGTTTAAAGGCAAAATTTTTCAATGCCATTAAAAATTATAATGACTTAAAACTTATTATTTTATCTGGATCAGAGACGGAACCATTATTAGTTTCATCACCTCTTTTGATCTTATCAACAAATTCCATTCCAGAAATTACTTTTCCGAATACTGTATATTGTCTATCTAAAAAAGGAGCTGGTTTAAAACAAATAAAGAACTGACTATTGGCACTATTAGGATCAGAAGATCTTGCCATTGAAAGAGTTCCTCTGTCATGAGGAAGGCTATTAAATTCTTGATTTAAATTTGGTAAATCAGAACCGCCCATACCTGCCATTTTTAAATTAAAATCTTTTGACTCAGAATTTCCAAATTTTACATCACCTGTCTGAGCCATAAATCCATCAATAACTCTATGAAATACTACATTGTCATATTTTCCTGAATTAGCTAATTCTTTTATTCTTTTGACATGATTTGGTGCTACATCTTCAAATAATTCAATCTTAACATCTCCATCTTTTAATTTTAAAATCATTATATTCTCCTCTGATATGGTTGGGTTTGTAAATAAAAAAAATAATACTAAAAATTTGATTATAATCTTATTCATATTTTTTTTTTAATAATTTAATAGTATTTTTTGTCGTAAATTTTCTTATATCACCTTTCAATTTAACAATTTCTTTAACAAATCTAGATGAAATAATTTGATTTTCAACATCAGACATCAAAAAAATTGTCTCGATATTATTATTTAGTTTTCTATTCATTCCAGCTAATTGAAATTCATATTCAAAATCTGATACTGCTCTTAAACCTCTTAATATAAATTTTGATTTGTATTTTTTACATAAATCTGTTGTAAGAGATGAAAAAACTATGATTTGAATTTTTTTTCGATTTAATTTTAAATCAGAAAATAAGGCTTTGTTTAAAATTTCTATTCTTTCTTCTGAGTCAAATAGATAATCTTTGTTTTCAACATTAGAAACAGCTACTATTATTCTATCAAACAATTTTAGACCTTTCTTAATTACATCAATATGACCAAATGTTATTGGATCAAATGTTCCAGGGTAAATAGCAACTCTATTCATCAGACTAAATTATCATCAATTTTATCAGCAGTAACAACTTTTTCTTCACCAGATAATTTTATAATTCTTACACCTTGGGTGTTTCTGCCCGCAGTTCTTATTTCTTTAACAGCTACGCGAATAACTCTTCCTTTATTTGTTGATATCAAAATTTCGTCTCCTTCAAAAACAGGAAATGAAGAAGAAATATTTCCATTCCTTGGAGAATTAACAATACCAATTATTCCTTTTCCACCACGATTAGTAACTCTGTAATCTATATGAGGTGTTTTTTTTCCAAAACCATTTTCTGTAATTGATAAAATAAATTTTTCTTTTGCTTTTAGTTCAGATTTTTCATCTTTGGTTTTTTTTACGTTTTTAATATTTTTATCATTATCAATAATTGATAAAGATACAATTTGATCATTTGGAGCTAAAACAATACCTTTAATACCTTTTGATGATCTTCCTTTAAAAATTCTTAATTTCTTAGACTCAAATCTGATACATTTTCCAAATTTAGTGCTTAAAATTATATCCTGGTCATCTTTACAAATTTTTACACCCACAATTTTATCATTATTATCTAATTTCATGGCTATTTTTCCAGATGCATTAATTGACGAAAAATCATCAAGACTATTTTTTCTTATTTTTCCTTGAGCAGTCGCAAACACAATTTGATAGTTTTTAAGATCAGACTCCTCTTCAGGGAATGGCATAATTGAACTAATAGACTGGTGATTTTTTAAAGGTAAAATATTAAACAAAGATTTTCCTTTTGAAGAGGCTGAGCCTTCAGGTATTTTCCAAGCTTTAATTCTGTAGACTAATCCTTCTGTTGAAAAAAATAAAACTGAAGTGTGAGTGTTTACTGATAATGTTTGGACCACTGAGTCTTCATTACGAGTTGTGATTCCAGTTTTTCCTTTTCCTCCTCTCTTTTGAGTTTTAACAGTATTTAAAGACCCTCGTTTTATATATCCCTGAAGTGTAACTGTAATTAATACAGATTGTTTTTGTATAGTTTCCTCAATATCGTAATTTAGTACTGCATCTATTATTTTTGTCCGTCTAGGTATAGAGTATTTTTCTTTAATATTTTTTAGTTCTTCACTAATTACTTTTAACAATTCCTTTTTAGAAGAAATTATTTTTTTGTATTTACTAATTAATTCTGAAAGTTTTTTTATTTCATTTTCAATTTCATTAATACCTAACGCGGTAAGTTTTTGTAATCTTAATTCTAAAATTGCATTAACCTGTAATTCTGATAAAGAATAAAATCCTTTAACTTTTTTATTTTCAATAAGAGAAATCATTTTACTTGATTTATTTATTTTCCATTTAGTTTTTAAAATCGTTTTTTTTGCATCATCAGGAGTTTTAGACCCTCTTATGATTTTTATAATCTTGTCTAAGTTTTCAACTGATATTGATAAACCAATTAATATATGAGCACGTTCTTCAGCTTTTTGTAAATCATATTTTGTTTTTTTTATAACGACATCTTCTCTAAAGTTTAAAAAATTTGATATAAAATCTTTTAAGTTACATGTTTGAGGTTTACCATCAACGATTGCAAGTGTATTAAATCCAAATGAGCTTTCAATTTGTGTATTCTTATATAATTGTCTCTTAACTGTTTCAGGTTCAACACCATTTCGTAAATCAATGGAAACTCTGATACCTTCTCTATTTGACTCATCTCTTATATCTCTTATGCCTTCAATTTTTTTTTCTCTAACAAGTTGTGCAATTCTTTCATTTAATACTGATTTATTAACTTGGTAAGGAATAGATGTTATTACCAACCTTTCTCTACCATTTTTTAAACTTTCTATAGAAATTTCTCCTCTAATTTTAAAAGATCCTCTTCCTTTATTATATCCTTGTTTAATAATATCTTTACCAATTATTACTCCACCTGTTGGAAAATCTGGTCCAGGTATGTGTTTCATTAAATCTTTTATCTTTATATCTTTGTTATTTATTAAAGCTAAAGTGCCATCTATAACTTCACTTAAATTATGTGGAGGAATACTAGTTGCCATTCCAACTGCTATTCCCCCTGCTCCATTCACTAATAAATTAGGAAATTGAGCGGGCAAAACAGTTGGTTCTTTTTCTGTTTCATCATAATTACTTTTAAATGAAATAGTATTTTTTTCGATATCATCAATTAAAAATTGAGAAACTTTTGATAATCTTGTTTCTGTATACCTCATGGCAGCAGCAGGATCACCATCGATTGAACCAAAATTTCCTTGTCCATCAATTAAAGGTAAACTCATAGAAAAATCTTGTACCATACGGACTAAAGCGTCATAAACTGATTGATCTCCATGAGGATGGTATTTACCAATCACATCTCCAACTATTCTTGCTGATTTTCTATATTGCTTTGACCAATCATAACCACCTTTATACATTGCATATAAAATTCTTCTGTGAACAGGTTTAAGTCCATCCCTCACATCAGGAAGAGCTCTACTAACAATAACACTCATTGCATAAGAAAGATAAGAGGAGCTCATCTCATCATGCATTGAGATTAATTTAATATTCTTATCTTTAGAAATTTCAGTTTTTTGCATAAAGACTAAAAAGGAATTTCATCATCCATATCATTTGATATTTGAGACATATCATCTGAATTATTCGAGGATTGTGTATTATCATTAGCTATACCACCTCCAGAATTACCTCCACCCAACATAGTAAGAGAAGAATTGTATCCTTGAATGACTATTTCAGTAGAATATTTATCTTGTCCAGATTGTTCGTCTTTCCATTTTCTTGTAGTTAATTGACCTTCTACATAAATCTGAGCTCCCTTTTTTAAGTATTGTTTTACAACATTTACTAAACCCTCATTAAATACAACTATACGGTGCCATTCAGTTTTTTCTTTTTTTTCACCAGTATTTTTATCTTTCCAAGATTGACTGGTAGCTAAACTTAATCTCGCTACACTCTTTCCATTAACCATTTGTTTGATTTCTGGGTCTGCGCCCAAACGACCAATTAAAAGTACTTTATTTAAACTTCCTGCCATAATATTTTAATATTTGTTAAATTTATTAATTAGATTTATACCACAATTTACTCTGAATATTAATTTTATTAATTCAAAGCAACAAAAATTATGATTAAAAAGATAGTTATTAAAGGAGCAAAAGAACACAATTTAAAGAATATTTCTTTGGAAATTCCAAAAGATAAATTTGTTGTAATTACCGGTCTATCTGGGTCAGGTAAATCTTCTTTAGCTTTTGATACTGTCTATGCAGAAGGTCAAAGACGTTATGTTGAAAGTTTATCTGCATACGCCAGACAATTTTTAGATAAAATGAAAAAACCAAATGTTGATTTAATTGAGGGATTAAGTCCTGCAATTTCTATTGAACAAAAAAATACCTCAAAAAATCCAAGATCGACAGTTGCAACTGTTACTGAAATTTATGATTATATGAGAGTTTTATATGCACGAGCTGGTGTACCCTATTCTCCATTTACTGGGAAACCTATTGAGTCCCAAACTATCACTCAAATTGTTGATAGAATTAAACAATTACCAAAAAAATCAACAATTTATCTTTACGCTCCAGTAGTAAGAGGAAGAAAAGGAGAATACAAAAAAGAAATTTTGAATTATAAAAAAAGAGGTTTTAGAAAGATCAAAATCGATGAAGTATTATATGAAATCGATAAAGTTCCTGAACTTAATAAAAAAATCAAACATGATATATCCATTTTAGTAGATAGGATTGTTTTAAACTCATCTTTAGGAAATAGACTTGCAGAAAGTATTGAAACATCTGTAAATTTAGCAAATGGTTTAATGTTTGTTGAATATGAAGATGAAACTTTACCCAAAAAATTTAGAAAAATAGAAAAACTCATTTTTTCAACAAAATTTGCTTGTCCAGAAAGTGGTTTCACTATTGAAGAAATTGAACCAAGGCTCTTCTCCTTTAATAGTCCCTTTGGAGCATGTGAGGAATGTGAGGGTATTGGAATTAAGTTAAATGTGGATCCAAATTTAGTAATACCAAATGAAAAAAAAAGTATTATGGATGGTGCTATTGAGCCTTGGGCGAAAACTACCACTTTATATTATGCTCAAACATTAGCATCTTTAGCAAAACATTATAATTTTTCACTTGAAGATAAATGGTCTAAACTTTCAAAGAAAGTAAAAGATATAATTCTTTATGGATCTGATGATGAGGAAATTAAATTTTCATATGATGATGGGTATGAAAAATATTCTCATAAAAAGACATTTGAAGGTGTAATCAATAATCTGGAAAGAAGATATCTTGAGACAGATAGTGATTGGAAAAGAGAGGAAATAGCTCAATATCAATCAGATACTAAATGTGAAAGATGCAATGGTCATAGATTAAAAGATGAGGCTCTTTGTGTTAAAATTGATAATTTACATATAAGTGAAGTAACAGAAAAATCAATTTTTGATGCAGCTGTATGGTTTGAGAATCTTAAGAATAAATTAGATAAAAGACAGTTTAAAATTGCTGAACATATATTAAAAGAAATTAATGAAAGATTAACTTTTTTATTAAATGTAGGACTTGATTATTTAACTTTATCACGAGAGTCTGGAACATTATCTGGTGGTGAAGCACAAAGAATTAGATTAGCATCTCAAATAGGATCTGGGTTAACTGGTGTTCTTTATGTTTTAGACGAACCTTCAATAGGTCTACATCAAAAAGATAATGTAAAACTTATAAACGCTTTAAAAAGACTTAGAGATTTAGGTAATACAGTAATTGTAGTTGAACATGATACCGAAACCATGGAAAATGCAGATCACATAATTGATCTTGGTCCAGAGGCTGGTAATAAAGGTGGAGAAATAGTGGCAGAAGGTACCTACAAAGAAATAAGCCAAAATAATAAAAGTATTACAGGCAAATATCTTTCAAATAAATTAAAGATCAATATTCCTCAAAAAAGAAGATTAGCAAAAAATGGAAGATTTTTAGAAATTTCAGGTGCGACTGGAAATAATTTAAATAATGTTAATTTAAAAATACCTTTAGGTAGCTTAACTTGTGTCACAGGAGTTTCAGGGAGTGGTAAATCTACTTTAGTTTTACAAACTTTATATAATGCTTTGAATCTTACATTAAATAATAATAAATCTAGAAAAATTCCTAAACCATTTAAAAACTTTAAAGGCATAGAGCTTATTGATAAAGTTATAGATATTGATCAATCACCAATTGGGAGAACACCAAGATCTAACCCAGCAACTTACACTGGTGCATTTGGACCAATTAGAGATTGGTTTACAAGTTTACCAGAATCAAAATCTCGGGGTTATAAACCTGGAAGATTTTCGTTTAATGTAAGGGGTGGTAGATGTGAGGCCTGTGAAGGTGATGGAGTTATTACATATGAAATGCATTTTCTACCTGATGTTTATATACAATGTGATGAATGTAAAGGAACTCGATATAATCGGGAAACTTTAGAAATTAAATTTAAAGATAAAAGTATTGCAGATGTCTTAAATATGACAGTTGATGAAGGATGTGAATATTTTGAAAATATATCAAATATTAAATCAAAACTGCTTACTTTAAAAAAAGTTGGATTGGGATATATAAAGATTGGCCAACAAGCAACCACTCTCTCTGGAGGTGAAGCTCAGAGAATAAAACTAGCCAAAGAACTTTCAAAAAGGTCTACGGGTAGAACAATGTATATTCTTGACGAACCAACTACAGGATTACATCAACACGATATAAAAAAATTATTAGAGATACTTCATACATTCGTAGCTTTAGGTAATACTGTAGTTGTAATAGAACATAATCTTGATGTGATTAAAACTGCTGATTATATAGTTGATATGGGACCTGAAGGTGGTGTTAAAGGTGGTAAAATTATCGCAGAGGGTAAACCTGAAGAAATCTGCAAAATAAACACTAGTCACACTGGTAAATTTTTAAAAGAACTTTTAAATTAGATAAATTTATAGCGAAAAATTAAAAAATTTAGTATATAAAATAAATATGAGTAATTTGTTATCATCATTATCTAAAACGGTTCATGCTTCACTAGCTTTAGCTATCATTTTATTTCTAGGTCTTTTTTATCAAAATGATGGTTTTAGTTTTGATAGATCTTTTTGGAGCTGGGTGGCACGATATACTCATGTTGTTGTTGGAACTATGTGGATTGGTTTATTATGGTATTTTAATTTCGTTCAGATACCAAACATGGGTAAAATTCCAGATGAACAAAAGCCAGCTATTGGAAAAGTAATTGCTCCAGCAGCCTTATTTTATTTTAGATGGGCAGCTGCATTTACAGTATTATCTGGTTTAATCTTGGCTGGTCTCAATGGTTATTTACACGATGCAATGACTTTAAGTATCGGGTCTGCTATACCCAAACATACTGCTATTGGTATTGGTATGTGGCTTGCTATAATTATGGCATATAACGTTTGGTTCGTCATTTGGCCAAATCAAAAGAGAGCACTAGGGATTGTAGAATGTGATCCCGAGATGAAAGCTAAGTCAGCAAAGACTGCTATGCTTTTTTCAAGAACCAATACTTTATTATCTCTGCCGATGTTATTTACAATGGTGGCAGCTCAAAATTTATATTAATTTTCTTCTTTAAGAACAGTTTTTTGACTAACATTTAATCTTACAAGAACTGTGTTTGCTATATATATAGAAGAATAAGTGCCAAAGATAACTCCAAATATCATTGCTAATGAAAAACCTTTTAATATTTCTCCTCCAAATAAAAATATTGATAATAATGCTAACAAAGTAGTAATCGATGTTATTAATGTTCTTGATAAAGTTTCATTAATAGAAATATTTGTTAATTCAAAAATTTTAATATCAGAATATTTTCTTAAATTTTCACGAACTCTATCAAATATTACTACTGTGTCATTCATAGAATATCCAACTATTGTTAATACTGCTGCTATAATTGACAAATTGATCTCAAGGCCTAGTAATGAAAATAAACCTAGTGTTACAATAACATCATGAAATAAAGCAAGAATTGCTCCAAGACTAAACTGCCATTCAAACCTTATCCAAATATAAATTAACATTAAAGCTAAAGCAACAGATATAGCTATTACTCCAGATCTTAATAATTCTGCACTCACTTTCGGACCGACATTCTCAACTCTTCTAAAATTGAAATTATTTCCAAAAGATTTATCTAAATTAGACCTTATTTCTTCAATCGCATTTTTATTATTGCTGTTTTCAAATTTAATTAAAAAGTCAGTCTCATTTCCAAAATTTTTTACAGATATATCACCAAGATTCATCTGGCTCATTGTGTCTCTTAAAGATGAAACGTTGATTTTTGGGTCACTAGCTCTTAGCTCAATTAGTGTTCCCCCTTTAAAATCAATTCCAAAATTTAATCCTTTAAACACTAAAAATATTAATGAAACGATCACCAATGTAACAGAAAGAATATTAAATTTATTATAATATTTGTTAAAAGCTATCATCTAAATTAATCCCTCTTTTTCTTTATTTTTTGAAATATATAAAACAGTTAAAAGTCGAGCTATAAAATAAACAGAAAAAAGTGTTGTAAAAATTCCGATTCCAAGAGTCAGCGAAAAACCTTTGATTGGACCTGAGCCCATAAAAAATAAGATTATTGCTGCTAATAATGTTGTTATATTAGCATCTAATATTGCTGTTCTTGACTTGGTGTAACCACTATCAAATGCAATTAAGTTATTTTTTTCATTTTTCAACTCTTCTTTAATTCTTTCAAAAATTAAAACATTTGCATCTACCGCCATTCCAACAGTCAAAATAATTCCTGCTATTCCAGGTAAAGTTAAAGTTGCCTCAAAAATAGTGAGAATTCCAATTAAGAAAAACAAATTTAATATCAATGTAAAGTTTGTGATTAAACCAAATATCTTATATTTTATAAAAATAAATATCACGACCAAAATAAAACCAATTATTAATGCAATAATACCTGCATTAATAGAATCTTGACCAAGATCAGGACCAACTGTTCTTTCCTCAATAATGTTTAATGGAGCTGGCAATGCACCAGATCTTAATAAAAGTGCAAGATCTGTTGCAGATTGGAAGGTGAAGCCTCCACTTATTTGACCATTACCGCTTGCAATAGTATCTCTTATTACAGGTGCGCTAATGATTTTTCCATCTAAAACTATCGCTAATTGTTTACCAATACCTGTTGATGTTGCTCTTCCAAATCTTTTAGCTCCAACCCTATCAAGTGTAAAAGTAACAACAGTCTCATTTTCTTGAGTATCCATTCTTGGTTGAGCATCTAAAAGATTATCTCCACTTAATATTATTCTTTTACTAACATTAGCTTCTTCTGTACCGTCTTCAAATTCTAATTTTTCAACACCAAAAGAATCAGCACTATTATTTGAAATAAATCTAAAGGTAAGGTTAGCAGTTTTTCCTAGAAGAGATTTTATTCTCATAGGATCATCTAATCCTGGTAATTCAACTAAAATTCTATCATTTCCTCTTTTAAGAATATTTGGTTCATTTGTCCCAATTTCATCAATTCTTCTTCTAACAATTTCTAAAGCTTGATCTTGAGAAGAAACTTTAAGTTGAACTAACCCCTGTTTGGAATAATAAACTTCGAAATTATTTCCATTTTCTTTTATTTCAAATTCATGGGACTTAAATCTTGGGTAATATGCATTAATTTCACTATTTTCATCTTTAAAAGCTTCAATGATACTCTGTATGTTTTCGTCTTCAACTTCAAATGAAATTATTTGACTATTTAATTGGTAATTTCTTAATCTTATATTTTTTTCTTTAAAATAATTTCGAATAGTAATTGTAAAGTTTTGAAGTTTTTGCTCTATTAGTGGATTGTTATCAATTTCTAATAAAAGATATGAACCACCTTGTAAATCAAGACCAAGATTAATTTTTTTGTCTGAAAAGAATTTATCGAATTTAAAAAAATTTGATGTAGCAATGATAATTAAAATTATAGAAATTAATGTAATTGATAATATTCTTAATTTTGAAAAATATAGCACTTTAATAACAAATAAAAATTATTTCTTAACTTCTTGAGAATTCATTAAGCTTTGTACACCAGTGCCTCTAATAACCTCAACTGTAACATTCTCAGCAATTTCAACTTCTATTTTATCGTTATCAATAATTCTTTGAATAGTACCTGTAATTCCACCAGATGTTACAATTTTGTCACCTTTTTTTAAATTTTCAACCATCGCTTTATGTTCTTTAACTTTCTTTTGCTGAGGTCTGATTAAGAAAAAATAAAAAATTACAAATATAAGTATTAAAGGTATAAATTGTCCAATTCCACCACTTTCCATAAAACTCCTTGATTAGAGAAGAATTATTATACTAAATAAAGATTGAAAACAACTTTAATTGATAGCAATTTTTTCTAAATTATTCATATAAGGTCTTAAAATTTTTGGAATAACAATAGATCCATCTTTATTTTGATAATTTTCTAAAATCGCTATAAGAGTTCTACCTATTGCTAATCCACTTCCATTAAGAGTGCCTGCAAAAACAGTCTCTTTTTTTTCATTTTTATATCTTGATTTCATTCTAACAGCTTGAAATGTTGAACATGAAGAACATGAGGAAATTTCTCTGTATCTGTTTTCTGAAGGAATCCAAACTTCAATATCATACGTTTTTTCAGCACTAAAACCCATATCACCACTACATAAAATTACTTTACGATAAGGAAGCTCTAAAAGATCTAAAATATTTGTAGCACAATTTGTCATTCTTTCTAACTCATCATTACACTTATTTTGTTCAACTATACTTACCATTTCAACTTTATAAAATTGATGTTGTCTAATCATACCTTTTGTATCTTTTCCATAACTACCAGCTTCTTTTCTAAAACATGGTGTTGATGCCACAAACCTCATTGGTAAATCTTTTTTGTCAATTATTTTATCCTTTACAATATTAGTTAAAATTACTTCTGCTGTTGGAATTAAAAACTTTCTATCCGATCCTTCTTCAAGTTTTATTTCAAATTGATCATTTTCAAATTTAGGTAGTTGACCAGTTCCAAACATTGTATCAGTAGATGCTAATAATGGTGGTGAAATTTCTTTATAACCATTTTTTAAAATATGAGTGTCCAACATAAAATTAGATAAGGCTCTTTCGAGTAAAGCTAATTTATCTTTAACAAATACAAATCTTGAGCCAGATGTTTTTGTAGCTAAATCAAAGTCTAACATTTTCAAATTTTCTCCTAATTCGTAATGAGTTTTAGGTTTAAAATCAAAGGTAGGTATTTTTCCAGCTTTAGATACTTCTATATTGTTATTCTCATCTATTCCGATTGGAACATCAGGGTGTGGTATATTTGGGATGTTGAATAGAATCTTATCTAATTCTGATTTAATAGTTTTTTGTTCTTCAGATAATTTTTCAATCTCAATAGAAATTTTTTTAGATTTTTCAAACAATGATTTATCTTTTGATTTTGATATATCTTTTTTTTCTTTTTCTAAATTTTCTTTTTTTTGAATAAGTTCTCTATTTTGATAATCTAATTTTTCTAATTTACTGAAATCAATATCTATATTTCTTTTTTTTAATGCTTTTTTGAAAGTATCGAAGTCTTTACGAATTTCCTTAAGATTATGCATCTTTATTTTTTAAATTTTTATTTTCTATAAATTTTACTGAAAATATTGATAATTCATATAAAATTAATAATGGAATAGCTAATCCTAATTGAGTAATTGGATCTGGAGGTGTTAACAAAGCTGCTGCTGCAAAAATAATTACAACAACATATTTTCTTCTTTCTTTTAAAAATTGAGAATCAACTACACCAATTCTAGCAAGCAAACTTAATACTACAGGTAATTGAAAGCTTATTCCAAAAGCAAAAATTAGTTTCATTACTAAAGATAGATATTCATTTACTTTTGCTTCAAGTTGAATAGGTAGATTTGTAGAAAGACCTGTACTTTCAAATGATAAAAAAAACTTTATCGCTAACGGCATTACTAAATAATATACTAGCATACCACCTAAGAAAAATAGTATGGGCGTTAAAATCAAATAAGGTAAAATTGCTATTTTTTCATGTTTATAAAGTCCAGGTGCAATAAATTTCCAAATTTGCATTAAAATGAAAGGACAGGTTACAAAGAAAGCAGTAAAAAAAGAAACTTTCAAATAAGTTAAGAAAGTTTCTTGGAGAGCTGTAAATATTAATCGTCTATTTGAACCGTCATCTTGTACGGCTTTAGCAAATGGTTCAACTAAAAAACCATAAATATTTTCTGCAAAAAAATAGCAAAATATAAAAAAAACTACCAAAAAAATGAAACTATTGATTAGTCTTTTTCGTAATTCTGCTAAATGACTTATAAAACCATTTTCATTGACATCATGACTCATCTTTTTTATCTTCTTTTTTATCTATATTTTTTTCTTCTAAATCAATATTAGAAACTTCATTTTGAATGTTATTTACATATTTCTTTGCTGTACCAATCCAAGAACCAACTTTTTTTAACATTATTGGAAAATCTTTTGGACCGAGAACTACGATAGCAATCGCTACTACAATTAAAATCTCAAACCAACCAATAGTAGGCATGTGATTTATTCTTTTTTATTTGGGTCTTGATTATCTTCGGAAATATTTTTGGGCTCTTGCTCATCAGTAACATCTGATGCCATTCCCTTTTTAAAACTTTTAATACCTTTAGCAACATCGCCCATTAAACTAGAAATCTTTCCTCTTCCAAAAAGTAAAACTACTAGTATTACAACAATTGCTATTTGCCAAATTCCTATACTCATACAAATCTTATATCCTTTTTAATAATATTTTAAAAGTGACTTTTTTTGAACCAAAAAATACTCTTATTTGTTCTCTTCAGTATCAAGAGTGCTGCTTAGCATTTCGTCAATATTTGAATAAATGTCCTCTTTTTTATCACTTTGTTTCTCTTTATAGAATTTACCAGTTCCAAATATGGCATTATCAATGTTTGTACTATCAATAAGACCTGCAGCGCCTAATTCATCAACGGTAGGTAAATCAGATAATTTTTGTAAATTAAAATGACTTAAAAAATCATCAGTTGTAACATATTGAATTGGTTTTCCTGGAACATCTTTTCTCCCACCTGGTTTGACCCAATTTAACTCCATTAAAATTTCAACTGTATTCGTACCAAAAGCAACACCTCTAATTTCCTCTATTTCAGATCTAGTAACTGGTTGGTGATAAACAATTATTGCTAATGTTTCGATTGCAGCTTTTGATAATTTCTTTTCTACAGTTTTTTCTTGAGCCATTAAATTTGATAAATTTGCTGATGTTCTAAATGACCATTTTTTTGATATGCAGACTAAATTTATGCCACGAGTTGAATATTCTTTTTGTAATTTTTCTAAAATTTTTAAAACATTAGTTTTTTTTGAAATCTTACTTTCAATTGTTTCTATGTTTAAAGGTTCTGCAGCTGCAAAAATAATAGCTTCAACTTCTTTTTCAATTTGAGACAATTTAGAAGGAAAATTAATAATATTATCTTTCTTATTTATTTTTTTTCTTATCATTTGTTTTCTTTAATATAAATATCCTCAAAAAGTTTTTTTTGTTTCATTTTTAAATTGCCTTCTTTAACTAATTCTAGTGACCCTGCAAAAATTCCAGCTTTTCCAGTATTTTTATATTTTGAATTTTTAAAGCTTGATGGAATAAGTTCATCTAATTTTTTCCAATCTAAAAGTTTTCCAAAGAATTCTTTAATTGTTTTTATGCCCTCCTCTGTTGTAAAGACGGGCAATTTAGGAATGTTAATTTTCTGAAAATCTTTTGTCATAATTATTGTGGAGTAGGTTTTTAATAATTCATAAAGGCTTATTTTATATTCACTATTATATATTGAACGAAAACCACCTTTAGATCCTCTTGTTCTGATTTCTTTTCCTAATCTCTTTCTTTTTAACATTTGATCAGATAATAATCTGATTAACTCTAATTTCTTTAATTGTAATTTTAATTTTTGTGCAACTTCTTGAATTTTAAATTCTTCTTCTGGAGTGCCTGGTAGTAATAATTTTGACTTTAAATAAGCTAACCATGTTGCCATTAACAAATATTCTGATGCAACTTCTAAATTGAGATTTTTTTCTTTTGTAATAAATTGATAAAATTGATCTGCTAATTTTGTAATTGATATATCCTCTAAATTTACTTTTTGAGCTTTTGCCAAATCAAGTAATACTTCCAGTGGGCCATTATAATTTTCAATATTTACATTAAATAAGGAATCATTTTCTAACATAATGCAATATTATCTTAAAATTTTGTAAAATTGTGATGTTTTTTTAATTATAAAATTGTCTACAAAAGGAGAATTTTTTCCAATAATTTCCATTTCTTTCAAATTTCCATTGCAATGTAGAGCTAAGTTGCATCCAGCTTTAAACGTTTTAATTGTATTTTCTTTAATACTACCTTTCAGACTTTTCATGGATAAATCGTCTGAAATAAGAATATTTTTAAAACCAATCTTATTTCTAATAAGTTTAATAATTTTATTGGAATGAGTAACTGTATTTATTTGATCAATTCTTTTGAAAATTACATGTGCAGTCATAGCAAAAAAACTGTTTTTATTCTTAAAGGTAGAAAAATCTTTTTTAGTTAAATAACTAATTTTCTTATTGATTACTGGTGTAAAATAGTGGCTATCAACATTTGCATGCCCATGTCCCGGAATATGTTTTATAACAGTTCCAATTCTGTTTTGGTGAAAATTTTTAATACAGTAATCACCAATTCGAGAAATTATTTTTGGATTTTTTGAAAATGATCTATCACCAATTATATTTGAAGCACCTTTAACTCTTATATCCAAAACAGGAACTGTATTAATATTTATGCCCATTAATCTCAGTAAATACGAAGTTTTATCAATAAAAAGCTTATAGATTGTTTCAAAATTATGTGTTTTTTTTCTATATATATTACCAAAAAATTCTGAAGTAAGATTTCCAAAGGAAATTATATTTTTTAATCTATTAACACGACCTCCCTCTTGATCAATTAATAATGGATAATATTTATCATTAAAAATTTTTCTAATTGATGATGTTAACTTAATTGTTTGTTGAATACTCTTAATATTTCGAGTGAATAAAATAACACCCCAAGGTTTATATTTTTTTAAAAATAATTTTTCTTTATTAGAAAGTTTTGTAGACTTTATTCCTACAATAAATGAACGACGATTATTCATTTGTTTCTAATAATTTCCAAAAATTAAATTTTTTCTTTTTTTTGTTATTTGATTGTTCGATATATTCAACTACGTTCTTACTATTATCTTCTAAAATAGGTAATTTTTTTACATAAAAACTAATTTTACTATCTATATTGTTTAAGGATCTATAAGATTTTTTTTTATAAGCATCAGAAAAATAATATTTGCCAATAAAAAATAAAAATAAAAAAATTAAGATAATAAAAAATAAATATTTGATTTCTTTATACATTACATTTTTTCTGGCACTGACACGCCTACAATATCCATCCCAGATTTAATTACATTTGAAATTACTTTTAGAAAAATCAATTTATCGTTATTAATTTTCTTTTGTTCGTTAATAAATCTTTTGTTTGCATCATCTTTTCCTAAATTCCAATATGAATGAAATAAGGATGCTAGCTCGTATAAGTAAGTTGGTATTCTATGAGGCTCAAGTTTCTTACTTGATACATCTATGCATTTTGGCCATTCTGATATCTTTTTTAAAATATCAATTTCATCTTTAGAATATTCAAAATCATACTTATCAATTTTTACATCTGATTTTATATCTCTATCAATATGTCTAAAAACAGATGCTATTCTAGCATAACAATATTGGACATAATAAAGAGGATTATCTTTAGATTTTTCAATAACATTATCAAAATCAAAATCAAGTTCTGCGTCACTACTTCTGTTCAACATTATAAATCTAGTAGCATCTTTTCCAACTTCATTTATTAAATCATCTACAGTTATATAATCTCCTTTTCTTTTTGACATTTTAAACGGTTTTTTATCTTTAATTAATTTAACTAACTGACTAACTTTACAAATTACTTTATTTTTTGAATTCGATAAAGCCTCTACTGATGATGATATTCTTTTGATATATCCAGCATGATCAGCACCTAAAATATTAATGAGATAATCAAAATTTCTATCTAATTTGTTTTTATGATAAGCAACATCACTTGCAAAATAGGTCCATGCACCATCAGATTTTTGTAAAGCTCTATCTTTGTCATCTCCAAAATCTGTAGATCTAAAAAGTAATTGTTCACGCTCAACCCAGTTATTATTATCTTCTCCAGCTGGAGCTTTAATTTTTCCTTTATAAACAAATTTATTCTTTTGAAGAATATCAATTACTTTTTCAACTTCTTGATTTGCAACTAATTTTTTCTCACTTACAAAATTATCGTGATTAATACCAAGGCTATTAAGATTTTTTTTAATCAATTTTAATGCTTCTTCAATAGATAATACTGTCAATTTTTCTGAAATATTATCAAAATCTTTAAAATCAATATCTTTATTAGATTCTAAAATATTTTTAGCAAAATCTATTAAATAATCTCCAGGATATAAATTTTCATCATTATTCGGAAATGGTTCGTTATAAGAAATTTCTCTTATTCTAAAATAAACAGATTTTGTAAAATTAATTATCTGATTACCATAATCATTCACATAATATTCTTTGGTTACTTTATGTTTGTTAAACAGTAATACATTTGCAATAACATCACCTAAGATAGCTCCCCTACAATGACCAACATGTAAAGGTCCAGTAGGATTTGCAGAAACAAATTCAATCAAATAGTTTTTTTTATTTTCTATATTATTTATTCCAAAAGACCTAGAATTTTGAATTATTTCTTTAATAAAGTTTGTCCAAAAAATTGGTTTAAATTTAATATTAATAAAACCAGGTTTTACTACAGATATTTCGTCAATTAATTCATCCTTTTTTTTTATTTCATCAGACAAAACATTAGCGAGGTCAATCGGAGATTTCTTATTCAATTTAGACAAAACCATCGCAACATTTGTTGAAATGTCACTGTCAAATTTAGAGGGTGGTATTTCTGCTGTAATTCCATCAAGTGCATCAGGTAAAATCAAAACTCCACTTTTTGAGAGATCTAATAGAGTTTTCTTTATATTGTCCAAGTATTTTTCAAAAATATTCATTTTAAATTCTTATCTAAGTTAATTGCATATCTATCTGTCATTCCTGATATAAAATCTGAAATAGCTCTATATTTATTATTATTAAGTTGATTTTTATCAATTAGTGTTTTTGGATTTAATTTAATTCTTTTAAATAGTCTTTTAATAATTGTCATACCTTCGTTATTTTTAGCTAAAACATCTTTATTATTATACATTTTAGTTTTTAGAAAAAATCTTATTTCATTTTCAGAATTTTTAATATTATCGGAAAAATCTACCATTAAAAATTTTGTTTTGTTAATATCTTTTACGTTTTTTACCTTATTATAATTAAGATTATTTTTTGTATTATTTATCAAATCCTTTATCATTAAATCAATGGAGTCTCTTATAATTTGATATGTTGCAATTTTATAATTATTTTTATTAATCTTATTCTTATATTTTTTATAAATATCTCTGAAAAAATTAATTTCAACCAACTCATCCAATTTAAATAAATTTGCATTAATTCCATCTTGAATATCATGATTGTTATAAGCTATATCATCAGAGATAGATGAAATTTGAGCTTCTAATGATGGATAAGTATCAAAATTGATCATATTCCTAAATTTTTTTACACCAATTAAACTCTCAACTAAATCTAAATTATCCACAGGACCATTATGTTTTAATAATCCTTCTAATGTTTCAATTGAAAGGTTAAGTCCATTAAATTTTAGATATTTATTTTCTAAAAACATAACAACTCTTAAGGTTTGTAAATTATGATCAAAACCACCATGTTCCTCCATGCATTCATTTAAGGCTTCTTCACCAGCGTGTCCAAAAGGTGTGTGACCCAAATCATGAGCAAGACTTAAGGTTTCTGCTAGATCTTCATTTAAATTTAGATAACGGGCAATTGATCTTGCTATTTGAGCAACTTCCATAGAATGAGTTATTCTTGTTCTGTAATGATCTCCTTCGGTATTAACAAATACCTGAGTCTTATGTTTTAATCTTCTAAATGATGCACTATGAATTATACGATCTCTATCTCTTTGAAATGGCGTTCTATATTTCGATAAAGACTCCTTAAATAATCTTCCTTTACTTTTAAATTGACCTATCTTTGAGTAATTTTTCATCCTTTAAATTAAAAATTTTAGTATTATATTAGTAATACCAGTGATGAATTATGATTAAAGAAATTAAATTTACTGATAAAGCACTAAAACAGATCAATGTTTTATTATCTAAAAAAGACAAAGGGTCTTTTTTTAGAATCGCTATCAAAGGTGGTGGCTGTTCAGGCTTTCAATATGAATTTACTTTTGATAAGGAAAAAGCGGCAGATGATTTAAATTATGAAAATATAATAATTGATAAAACTTCTGCTGATCTTTTAAAAGGATCAGAAATTGACTATGTATCTGAATTAATTGGTGAGCAATTCAAAATTACAAACCCGCAAACAAAATCCTCTTGTGGTTGTGGTGTCTCTTTCTCACTTTAATGATTATTTCCTCGTGGAATGTAAATTCTGTTCGAGCTCGTATTGAAAATATTAAAAGTTATCTTTTAAAGTATAAACCAGACATTGTTATGATGCAGGAAATTAAGACTGAGGATGTGAATTTTCCTTATGACGATTTTTCAGCAATGGATTATGAAAGTCATGTATTTGGTCAAAAAAGCTATAATGGTGTTGCTATTATCTCTAAAGGAAAATTAAAAAATATTAGAACAGATTTAATTAAAGACAAATTAAAACAATCGAGAATAATTTCAGCGGAACTTGAGTATAAGAAAAAGAATATTCAGTTAATAAATATTTACACTCCTAATGGTAATCCTGTAGATACAGAAAAATATGATTATAAAAAGAAATGGCTTGATAATTTAATAAAACAATTAAAAGCATTGAGTAAAAAAAATTCAAATATCATTCTTGCTGGTGACTTTAATATCATTCCAGCGGCAGAAGATGTTTATAATCCAAAAAGTTTTAAGGATGATGCTTTATTTAGATTAGAAATAAGAAAAAAGTTAAGAGAAATGATTAATCTAGGTTTTAATGATGTTTATAGACATTTTAACGAGACTAAAGAAGGATATACTTTTTGGGATTACATGAGAGGTGCTTGGCAAAAAAATAATGGCATGAGAATTGATCACTTCTTAGTTTCAAATTCTTTAATTGATCAAGTTAAAAGCATAAATATTAATAAAGATCCAAGGAGTCGAGAAAAACCATCAGATCATACACCAATTGAAATTACTTTAGCTTAAAGATTTTATTTTATTTACTAGCTCTTCGTTAATATTTCGAGGACCTTTATTTAATCTATTTTTATGTCTTCTTTCACCTGGAAGTCTTACTCCATCAAATGATTTCATCTTATCAAAAAATTCATCAGCATGTTTTTGCCAATTAGTACCGGAAGTTTTTTCTGGAGAAATTGCTAAAATGAATTCTCCTCCACTTGGGGGTCCGCCATCATAATTATCTTTTGCAGCTGTTTCGAAACTAAAATTGTCACCAACTAAAGCGCCAGCCATTAATTCAACCATCATTGCTATTGCTGAACCTTTATAACCTCCAAAAGGAAGTAACACACCTCCATCTGCTATTGCGCCTGGATCAGTTGTCTCTTTACCATCTTTAGTTAAACCAGTTCCAAGTGGAACTTTATGCCCTTCTCTTTTAGCAACTTGCACTTCACCCATTGCCATTGATGCTGTTGCCATATCATAAACTACAGGAGTTTTTCCTGGTCTTGGCCAAGCAAATGAAATTGGATTTGTTCCAAACAATGGTTTGATTGCTCCAGCAGGTGCTACTGCAGGCTTGTATGAAGTACAAGCAAAAGCAACTAAACCTTCTTCTGCTAATTTTTCTGTCTCAGGCCACATAGCAGCCATATGATGAGAATTATTTATAGCAAGAACTGCTACACCATTTTCTTTTGCTGCTTTAGCTAATTCGGGCAACCCTTTATTTAAAACTACAGGTGCTAAACAATTATTCCCTTGAACTTTAATAACTGATGGTGAAATTTTTTTAACCTCTGGCTTTCCTTTGCCATTAATTTTTCCACTTTTTAAACCACTTACATATGCAGGTAATCTAAATAAACCATGAGATAAAGACCCATCTCGTTCAGCATTTCTAATTAGGTCAGACAAAATAGAAGCTGTTTCATCATCACAACCATTAGCTAATAAGGTTTTTTTAGCTAAATCAAATATTTCATCTAATGTAAGGGAAACTGTACTCATCCCATTATTAGATATTATTTATAACTAAAGATCAATTTTTAATTAACAACCTTTGAAAGATTTTGACATATTACCTATTAAATCAAAATATAAATCCTTACCTGGATCAAGTGTAGCTCCTAATGGATCGATTACACCTGTTGCAACATTAGTATCTTTCGCTACTGCTTTTATTATATCAGGATTAAATTGAGGCTCTGAAAATATACAACTAACTTTATCATGCTCAATTACTTCTCTAATCTCAGCTAATTGCTCAGCACCTGGCATAACATCAGTATTTACAGTAAATGCACCTAAAATATTAATGCCAAATCTTTTTTCAAAGTATTGATATGCATCATGGAAAACTATTGATTTAAAATCTTTATTTAATTCAGATTTTACTTTTTTAGTAAGATTATCTAAATCTTTATGTGCCTTTTTTAAATTTGCTTTATATTTAGCCTCATTTTTTTGATCATTTTCAATTAAATGCTCTGCCATTTCACTTAAAATTACTTTTGCATTCATTGGATCCAACCAAATATGTGGATCAAATTCGCCATGCGCGTGTCCTTCATGTCCGTGATCATCGTGACCTTCCTTTTTATGATCATCATCATGTCCGTGTTCATCATGGCCATGTTCTTTTTCCTTTTTATCATGGTCGTGATCATCGTGATCATCTTCTTTTTTTGCATGATCATCGTGATCATCTTCTTTGTGCCCATGATCGTGCTCTTCAAAAATATTTCTCTCTCTAAATTTAAGTTTAGTTAAACCTTTGATTTCCATTAACTCAATTTTCTCAGCTTTTTTTGCAATAGTTTTTAATGGTTTTTCTAAGAAATTTTCTATGTCCTCTCCTACCCAAAATATAATATCTGCATTTTGAATCATTTTTGCATGTGATGGTTTAAGAGCAAATCCATGTGGTGAAGCATAACCATCAACGATTAAATCTGGTTTACCAACACCATCCATTAGATAACTTGCAAGAGAATGGATTGGTTTTATTGTTGCCACTACTTTAATTTCAGCGTTTGCTGGCACAAAAATTGTTAAGAATGATAATATTGATAGGATTAATGGTAATTTCTTTATGTTTTTCATATATTGTTTATTTAAAATGTTATAATATAACACTATGTAATAGTATAACACTTATTAGTCAAGAAATAAAATGAGCACTGATCAAAATATATTGGTAAAATTAAATGATGCTGGTTTACAGTTAAACAACAAATGGTTAGTCAAAGGAGTCTCACTTCAAGTTGAAAAAGGTAAAATAGTCACTCTTATAGGTCCAAATGGATCAGGAAAAAGCACAACAGCTAAAATTGCTTTAGGTATTTACAAAAAAATTGATGGTTCAGTTGAAAAATATACCAATAAAGTTGGATATGTTCCGCAGAAAATTTCAATTGATTGGACGTTACCGCTAAGAGTAAATGATTTCATGGTATTAACTGAAAGTCTTAATAAAGAGACAATTGATGAAGCTTTGTCTTTAACTGGTGTTATTCATCTTAAAGATAAAAATCTAGGAGATCTATCTGGTGGTGAGTTTCAAAGAGTTTTACTTGCAAGAGCTATATCAAAAAAACCAGACTTATTGGTTCTTGATGAACCAGTTCAAGGAGTAGATTTTACTGGTGAAATTGCTTTATACGAACTAATTAAGAAAATTTCTGATGAATTAAGTTGTGGTATCTTATTGATTTCTCATGATCTACACACTGTAATGACAGCCACTGACCATGTTGTCTGTTTAAACGGTCATGTTTGTTGCTCAGGTTCTCCAATGGATGTTGCAAAAAATAATGAATATAAAGCTTTATTTGGTGAACAAGCTTTTCAAATATTATCAAGATATGAACATAAGCACGACCATGTCCATACAGATGAAGGTGAAATAAAAAAAAATTAAATGTTTGATGATTTTTTTATAAGAGCTTTGGTAGCTGGAATTGGGGTTGCTTTTGTAACAGGACCTCTTGGTTGTTTTGTGATTTGGAGAAGATTATCTTATTTTGGTGACACCTTAGCTCACTCTGCTCTATTGGGAGTGACATTAGCGTTTACTATGGAGTTTAATATTGCGCTATCGGTGTTTATCATTTCATCTCTGATAGCACTAATTTTAATTCAACTTCAAAAAAAAACTAATTTACCAGGTGATGCTTTATTGGGTCTTCTAGCTCATTCATCTCTTGCTGTTGGACTTGTTGTTATAGGTTTTTTAACTTTTATCAGGTTTGATATTATGGGATTATTATTTGGGGATATTTTAGCGGTTTCAGTTGATGATTTGTTGATCATATGGATTGGAGGGGCATTAATCCTGTTAGTTCTAAAATTAATTTGGAAACCTTTATTCGCTTCAACAGTAAATTATGAACTAGCAGAAGCAGAAGGTTTAAATCCAGACAGAGCTAAAGCTATATTTACAATTTTAATGGCAGCAATTATTGCAATATCAATCAAAATGGTCGGATTATTATTAATAACGGGAATGCTAATTATACCTGCCGCAATGGCTAGAAATATTTCATCAAGTCCTCAGAAAATGGTAATCTATTCAATTATAGGAGGATTGTTATCTGTAATTATAGGATTGTTTACATCTTTAGAGTTTAATACTTCTTCGGGTCCATCAATTATAACAGCAGCCTTATTATTATTCATACTTTCATTATTCAAAATTAAACAATCAATTAAATTGAAAAATTAATGAGGAATCAGTAAAATGAAAAGAATGCATAAAGAACATACTCTCACAAAAAATCAGCAAATTATTTTTGATTTAATTGATAAATCTTCAGAGCCAATGAAAGCTTATTCAATCCTTTTTAATGTTCAAAAAAAAGGTATTAAGGCCCCTCTTCAAGTTTATCGGGCGCTAGATAAATTAGTTGAAATAGGAAAAATTCACAAAATAGAGAGTCGTAATGCTTTTATTGCGTGTCACAATTCAAGCTGTCAGGTAGCTAAAGCTACTGCTTTTTCAATCTGTGAGATTTGTGAGAAAGTAACAGAAATAAGTAGCGCAGGTCTTTCCAAATACTTAGCTAATTTCAAAGACAAAGATGGTATGAAATATAGTAAATACAATCTTGAGTTTTTTGGATTATGTAAAAAGTGTAGATAAGTTATTATCTAAAATCAAAATAAAATAAGCTGAAAGGAAAACGTATGTTTATTAAGAAGTATCTTAAATGGATAAGCACATTTCTAGTTTTAGTTGGTATTCTATTAACAAACCTAAATATATATCCTTTAAATATTTATTTTCATGGATTAGGAGTTGTTGGATGGACTATCGCTGGATTTGTTAGCAAAGATAAAGCAATACTTACTAACTTTGGATTACAAATACCATTGTTTTTAGTAGGGATTTATAAAATAATTATTTAAATTAAAGAATAACCCGCGGCTCTAACTGTTCGAATTAACTCTTTTTTACCTTCAATATTGATTGATTGTCTTAGTCTTCTAATATGAACGTCAATAGTTCTGCTCTCTACATTCACATTATTAGGCCAAACTGTTTCTAAAATTTGATCTCGAGAATAAACTCTTTTGGGATTTGTTAAGAAAAATTCTAATAATCTAAATTCTGTAGGGCCAAGTTGAATTTCTTTATCCGATCTAAAAACTCTTTTTTCTATTCTATCTAATTTTAAATCTTCAAATATTAATTCATTTGCAACAACTTTAGGATCAGATCTTCTTAGAACAGCTTTAATTCGAGCAGATAGCTCATTAAAACTGAATGGTTTTGTGACATAATCATCTACACCACTTTCAAGACCTTTTATCTTGTCTTCTTCCTCTCCTTTGGCTGTAAGCATAATGATAGGAAGGCTCTTAAAATTAATGTCTCTTCTAATATTTTTACAGATATCTATCCCTGATAAATCCGGTAGCATCCAATCTAATAAAAGTAGATTAGGTTCAAATTTTTTTAGTTCTTTTAAACCTTCATTTCCATTTAATGATGAGGAGACAACAAAACCCTCTTTTTCTAAATTATGTTGGATTAATTGAACTATTGAAGCTTCATCTTCAATAATAAAAATTTTTCCTTTCATCAAATTATTCTTGGATTACTTTACCCTTTGGCCTACTACCTTTTAGATATTCACCCTTTACTAAATAACATACTGTTTCAGCGATATTTGTTATATGATCGCCTGCTCTTTCCAAATTTTTTGTAGCAAAAATTAAATGTGTAGAAAAATCTAAGTTCTTTTTATCTTTAGATAAAAAGTCAATTACACTTTCCATTGCAATATAAGTTAAGTCATCAACTTGTTCATCTTTTTCCCAGACTTCTTTAGCTTTATCAAAGTTTTTGTTTACATAGCTATCAAGAACATCGTTTAGTTGTTTCATAACTAATTCTCCTAGTCTTTTTAAATTTCCCAATAATTCATCTGGCAAATCTAGTGGTAAAGGCTTAACTTTTTTTGCATTACTTTTTGATAGATCCCCTATTCTTTCTAAATCTTGTGAAATTTTTAACGAACTTATGGTCTCTCTTAAATCAATTGCCATAGGTGCTCTTTTAACCAGTAAATTCATTATTTGAGTATCTATTTTAGATCTAAATTTATTAATTTCTTCATCACTTTTAATGATTTTATCAATTGAGTCCTTATCAACTTTAATTACAGCATCCATTGCGTCACTCAATTGAGACTCGGTTAAACTTCCCATTTTTATTAAAGAGTCTTTAAGAAATTGTAGCTCTTCTTCGTATGACTTTACTGTATGTTCATTGCTCATAATTTATCCAAATCTACCTGTAATATAGTCTTGTGTCATTTTATTGTCAGGATTTTTAAAAATTTTCTCAGTTTTTCCAACTTCAATTAACTTTCCTAGGTGAAAAAACCCGGTTTTTTGTGAAACACGCACAGCCTGAGCCATTGAGTGTGTCACTATTACAATCGTATAAGTTTTTTTTAATTCATCAATTAATTCTTCAATTTTTGCAGTAGCAATTGGGTCTAATGCTGAACATGGTTCGTCCATTAAGATCACTTCAGGATTAACAGATATAGCTCTCGCTATACAAAGTCTTTGTTGTTGTCCACCAGATAAACTTGTGCCAGGCTCATCGAGTCTATCTTTAACTTCTTCCCATAAAGCAGATTTTTTTAAACTGTTTTCAACAATTTGATCTAATTCACTTTTAGTTTCACCTTTTCCATGAATTTTAGGACCATACGAAATATTATCATATATACTTTTTGGAAATGGATTTGGCTTTTGAAAAACCATTCCAACTCTTTCTCTCAATGAAACAACGTCTAAATCTTTATCATTAATATTCATACCATCCATTTCAATATTTCCTGTAACTTTACAAATATCAATAACATCATTCATTCTGTTAATACATCTTATAAAAGTTGATTTACCACATCCAGATGGACCAATTAATGCTGTAACCTCTTTTTCATTCAAATCTAAATTCACATCAAACAGCGCTTGTTTATCACCATAATAAACATTTAAATTTTTTGATTTTATCTTTACTTTACTCATTTAATTCCATCGTTTTTCAAATTTTTGTCTTAAGTATACAGCAATAAAATTCATTACAATTAGAAAGCTTAAGAGCATCATAATTGTTGCTGAGGTTTTTTCAACAAAACCTCTTTCTGCAGACTCAGACCATAAATATACTTGAACAGGTAAAGAAGATGACGGATCAACTGGACTTGACGGTATGTCAACAACAAATGCCACCATTCCAATTAATATTAGTGGTGCAGTTTCACCTAATGCTTGAGCTAACCCGATTATAGTTCCTGATAAAGTGCCAGGTAGTGCTAACGGTACTACATGGTGAAAAACAGATTGAAATTTAGATGCACCAACTGCTAAAGCGCCCTCTCTTATTGAAGGTGGAACAGCTTTTAATGAAGCTCTACATGGAATAATAATTCTTGGTAAAGTCATTAACGCTAAAGTTATTCCAGCAACTAATGGTGTTGATCTCGGTAATTGGATAGTCGCAAGCAAAATTTGTAAAGCAAGTAAACCGTAAACAATAGATGGCACTGCTGCTAAATTATTTATATTAATTTCAATAAAATCTGTAATCTTATTTTTTGGAGCGAACTCTTCTAAGTAAATCGACGCTAGAACAGCCACTGGAAAAGCTAATAGTAAACAAATTAAAATACTATAAAATGATCCAACTAAAGCTCCACCTATACCTGCTAGTTCTGGATCTCTAGAGTCACCATTGTTAAAAAAATAATTGTTAAAATTTTTACTTATCTTTTTATTTTCAACAAAATAATCATAAATAACTAATTGAAAATCAGAAATTCTTCTTCTTTCTTCGGGTAAATCTCTTGGATAATTACCTTTATGTAATTGATCAATGTCATCAGAGGCTGTTAAATCTAATGTAATTGTTTTACCTATTAAATTATTATCGTTTAAAAAAGCTTTTTTAATCTCAATTTCAGCATCACCACTAAATAGTTTTAATAATTCATCTTCCTCATCTCTATCTTTTGCTGGATAAGTCTTTATTAAATTTTCAATCATTATATCGTAAAAATCAGCTTCCATTATTTCTTCTTGAGATGCACCATTTTGAATTTCTAGTAATTCCTGATCAAAGAAAACTTCAGTGGTAATTACTGTTTTTTTAAAGGCTGAACTTCCTTTTGAGAAAATATTTTGAACTAGAATAACAACAAACAACAAAGCAACAAATATAGATGTTAATCCGTAAAATCTAAATCTTTTTTCTGCTCGGTGTCTTTTTTTTAATCTTTCTTCTTTAGTCATACTTCTCTCTATATTTTTTGACTGCTCTTTGAGCGATATAATTCAATATTAATGTTGCTATAAATAATGTAAGTCCTAAAGCAAAAGCAGATTGAGTTTTCGGACTATCAAATTCTTGGTCACCAACAAGTATCATTACAATTTGAGTTGTAATTGTTGTAGTAGATTCTAAAGGATTAATTGTAAGATTTGCAGCAAGGCCAGCTGCCATAACAACTATCATTGTTTCACCTATCGCTCTTGACACTGCTAATAGAACTGATCCTATTATCCCTGGAAGAGCTGCAGGTATCACGACTTGTTTAATTGTTTCTGATTTAGTAGCTCCTACAGCATATGAACCGTCTCTTAATGATTGTGGTACAGAATTAATTACGTCATCAGATAAAGATGAAACATAAGGAATAATCATTATTCCCATAATTAATCCTGCAGCTAAAGCACTTTCAGATGAAACAGTTAATCCTAAATTTTCACCTACTTGTCTAAAAAAAGGCCCAACAGTTAATGCAGCAAAGAAACCATAAACTACAGTTGGTATTCCTGCTAAAATTTCAATAATTGGTTTTGAAATTCTTCTTACTTTAATTGAAGCATATTCAGCCATGTAAATTCCTGAAAATAAACCAATAGGAACAGCTACCAACATTGCAATAAAAGCTATGAAAGATGTTCCTGCAATTAATGGAATAAAGCCAAAAGCATCTTTTAACTCTTCAAATTCAGCTGCAGTTATTGATGAGGCATCTCTAACGAAGGCTCTTTGAGGACTCCAATTTGTACCAAATAGATAATCAAAAATATTAATAACTGAAAAAAACTTTATACTTTCAAAAAGTAATGAAAATATTATTCCGAGAGTGGTTAAAATAGCTATTAAAGAAGATACAAACAATAAACCCTTTAAAATAACTTCCACATCATCTCTAGCTTTATTGTTATTTTTTATTTTTTTTAAAGAGTAAATAACTGAGGCAATAATTATTCCAAAAATTAAAACTACTTTTGAATTTGTAAAAAGATTTATAAATTTTGCATAAGCAAGAGCACTTTCTCTTAATATACTGTCTATATCTCCAAAATAAGTACCTAAATGAATAGCCTTAATTTTTTCATATATTAAATTTGCTTCATTTTTATCACTAAAAATTGCACCTTGATTTGCAGCTGTTTCAATAATTATAGATTTAATGATTACGGGTTCAAATAATGACCAGACCAATAAAAATACTAATGCTGGTATTGAACACCACAAAACAAGATAGTATCCATAAAATTTTGGTAGAGCATTTAATTTGATATTATCTTTGATGGAAATGGTTTTAGTTTTTGATTTTCCATAGAAGAACAAAGAGACAGAAAATATAGTGATTAGAAATATTAGAACGATGTTCATTCGCCCTGAGTGATATATTCTTAATGTTACAGAAATATTACAAATTAAATCTAAGATTGAATAAACAAAAAAGGCCAGTTATTACTGGCCTTTTTTTGGGGATAAATGAAATTTATTTTAACTTGATTGTATTCAGATCTACTGCAGCTGTTCTAGTAACTTTGTATTTATCTGAAGCCAAAGGAACAAGTCCTATTTCAGCTAAATAACCTCTGTTACTCATTGCTTTTTTCGAAGTAAATTCTTTAAGAAACTCTTTAATGCCTGGAATTACTCCAATGTGAGCTTTTTTTACATAAAAGAACAATGGTCTTGCAATTGGATAAGAATAATCTTGGATACCTTCTAATGATGGCTGAACACCATTAATAGATGATGCTTTGATTTTATCCTTGTTGGCGACTAAGTAACTATAACCAAAAAAACCATATGCATCAGGATTAGATGAAAGTTTTTGCACAATTAAAGTATCATTTTCACCAGCTTCAACAGCATATCCATCTTCTCTAATTTTAGCACATTCCTTTTTAGCTTTTTTACCTTCAGCATCATAAAGAGATTTAGCTGTTTTAGTGCATCCTTTAACCATAACTAATGAATTCCATGCATCTCTAGTACCTGATGTTGGAGGTGCAACTAATATTTCAATCTTTTTATTTGGAAGACTAGCATCTATATCACTCCAATTTTTATATGGATTTTCAACAAGTTTTCCATCAATGTCTACTTTAGATGCTAAAGCTCTCCATAATTGTTCTTTTGTGAAGTCTGCATCTGGAGCATTCACTGAGTGTGCAAATGAAATACCATCATTACCTATTACTATTTCAATAATTTCAGCAACTCCATTTTTCTCACATAGAGCTTTTTCTTTTGTTTTAATTGCTCTTGATGCATTTGTTATGTCAGGATGATTTGCTCCTACACCAGCGCAGAACAATTTCATTCCTCCACCAGTCCCTGTACTTTCGATTACTGGTGTCTTGAATTTTCCACCTTTGCCAAACTTTTCAGCTACAACTGTAGCATATGGGTAAACAGTAGAAGAACCTACGATTTTTATTTGATCTCTTGCGTAACTAGTTGTTGTAAAACTAAGCACTAAAAGAAATCCTAATAAAATTTTTACTAATCTATTCATATTTCTCCTTTTTTAGATTCGTTGTGCATCAATAATTAAATCTGAATTTTAAATATTTTATTAAAGGAAAGTTAAAGTTTTGTTACAAAGGCTAACTTTTTAGTTGAATTAAATTGAATTAAATTTCAAATCTATAGTGGTTCCTTGATTTTCCTCACTATTAATTATCATTTCGCCTCTATGTTGAGAAACTAAATGCTTAACAATTGCAAGCCCTAAACCCGTACCTCCAACACTCCGACTTTTACTAGGATCAACAGTGAAAAATCTTTCTGTGATTCTATGAATAAATTCTTTAGGAATTCCTATGCCTTGATCTGATATAGAGACAATATTTAGATCACCCTCTTTTTTCGTAGCGATTTTAATTTCTTTACCCTTCTCACTATATTTAATTGAATTATCAATAAGGTTAGTAAAAATTTCTATTAATTTATCCCGATCACCAATAATTTTGAAATTTTCAGTTTTTTGCAGATTTAAATTAATGTTATTTTTTTTAACAATGTTTTCATAAGTCTTCATCACGTAACTAAGCACTTCTATTAAATCTATTTCGTGTGTAGGCCTTATGTGTTCTTGCAGCTCAATTTTCGATAGAGATAACAAGTCTCTTATTAAATTCTCCATTCTTTCAGATTGAGAGCTCATTACTGGTAATAAATTAGTAACTTCAGAGTTCTTTTTTAAATCTGCATTATTTTCAAATGTCTCAAGTCCCATTTTAATAGATTGCAATGGAGTTCTAAGTTCGTGGGAAACATTTGCAACAAAGTCTGATTTTAATTGTTGAAATTTGTGAAATTCTGTTAAATCTCTCATAAAAAGCAAGCAAGATGGCTCATCAAAGAATAAATTATGATTATCATGGTAAATTGTTACATTCATTCTAAGAACTGACGGGTTTCGTAGCTCTATTTCAAGGTCATTAGAATTTTCTCCATTAAAAGCTTTATCAATTGAACTTAACAAGTCGGGATTTCTTAAAAATCCACTTATATTTTCATTCAACTTTGTTTGAAATCTTTTACTGGCTGAACTATTACTAAATATTATTTCTTTAGATTTGTTTAGAATTATAATTCCTTCTGGAATGTAATTTAAAAGATTATAAATAGTTTCTCTATATTTTTTAGTTTCATCTTCATCTAACTTTTTATCTTCAATTTTAACTTCAGTATTAATACCTAAGACTCTTTCTTTTTTTAAAAGAAAAAACAACAAAATAGCTATTATGATTAACAAAACAAATGTTAGAAGTTCCATAAACTACTTTACTCTTCCGTATACATCCTGAAATCTAACAATATCTGTTTCTTTTAAAATTGAACCTATTTGTGCTTCAATAATTTTCACTGGTTTTTTGTAGGGATTTTCTATTCTATGGATTGCACCTAATGGAATAAAAATAGTTTCATCAGGTTTCATAGTGAAATATTTCTTATTTAAAGTAATTTTAGGTTTACCATGAGTAACTACCCAATGTTCTGCTCTGTGATGATGTTTTTGAAGACTTAATATACCTTTTGGTTTTACATATAATTCTTTAATTAAGAATTCCTTACCATTAAATAGATTTACATAACTACCCCAAGGTCTATGAAATACATTCTTCTTTTTAAAATAATGTCTTTTATTTCGTCCATACATCTTACAGATTTCTTTCCAAGATCCTAAATCAGACCAAGGAATATCTAATTTAATAGCGTTTATATCTTTAGTCTTTTCCAATATTGCATAATCAAAAGACTTAGCTGTTGCTTTGGTAAATGCTTGTTTGTTTAAATAATACACATTACTTTTATATTTTGCTTTTGTTACAGCTTTGTTACAATTTCTATAAATATTTGGTTGGTATTTTTTGAAATTATTAATAATTGAGTCTTTTCTCAAATAAAACATACCAGAATTCCAATAACCCTTTTTACTAATTATTTGTTTAGCTTTAGCCTCTTTAGGTTTTTCTACAAATCTAGATACTTTATTATTTTTTGTTAATAAATATCCAAATTCACTAGATGGCATTGTGGGTTTAATCCCAAAAATAAATATATTATTATCGGTGAGTTTCTTTTTTTGTTTTTTGATAGCTTTATTGAATAAACCAACCTTCTCTATCAAATGATCAGCTGCTAAAAACATTAAAGGTTGTTCGTTAGGAATATCCTTTATTAGTGCCGTACTTAATATAGCTGGTGCTGTATTTCTTTTAGCAGGTTCTAAAACTATCTTAAATTTTCTTATTTTGTGTTTTTTTAAGTGTTGTTTTACTTGTCTTAAATATTTTGCATTAGTGCTTATAATTGGAGCATCAAATATAGATGCTTTAACTCTCTCTAAAGTTTTACCCAATAAAGTCCAATTACCAAAATCGATAAATTGTTTTGCTTGATGTTTTTTAGCTTTAGGCCAAAGTCTTGTTCCGGCGCCACCACATAAAATAACAGGGCGAATTTTCATCAAATTTTCGAATATTCCTTAACTTCTTTTTTCTTACCAGGATGCGTTGGTGCTCCTAAACTTGCTGGTCCAACTGTTTGAGCATATTTCCAAAGAGTTCCTGAACCAAAATCAGATTTTCTAGCCTTCCATTTTCGTCTTCTTGAAGCTAATTGAGATTTAGTTAATCGAACATTAATTGTTCCTTTTTTAGCATCAATATCAATAACATCTCCATTACGTAAAAGAGCTAGTGGTCCACCTAAAGCTGCTTCTGGTCCAACGTGACCTACACAAAATCCTCTTGTAGCTCCTGAAAACCTTCCATCGGTAATTAAAGCAACTTTTTCTCCTTTTCCTTGACCATAAATTGCACCAGTTGTTGAGAGCATTTCTCTCATACCTGGTCCCCCTACTGGACCTTCATATCTAATAATAATCACATCACCATCTTTATATTTTCTACTTTGTACTGCTTTCATTGCACTTTCTTCATTATCAAAACATCTTGCTCTTCCAGTAAATTGTAATTTCTTTAAACCTGCAATTTTAACTATTGCGCCCTCAGGAGCTAAATTACCTTTTAAACCTACTACACCACCATCTGGTGATAACGGTCTATTATAAGCTCTTAAAACTTTTTGTTTTGGATTAAATTTAATTCCCTTTAAATTTTCTTTCATTGTCTTACCTGTAACCGTCATGCAATCTCCATGGATGTAACCACCGTCATATAAGGTTTTCAAAAGCATCGGCACACCGCCTGCTAACCACATATCTTTTGCAACATATTTTCCACCTGGTTTTAAATCAGCAAGATAAGGTGTTCTTTTAAATATCTTTGCAACATCCATTAAATCAAATTTAATTCCAGCTTCATTTGCAATTGCTGGTAAGTGTAATGCTGCATTAGTTGAACCACCTGTTGCAGCAACTATTGTTGCAGCGTTCTCTAATGCTTTTCTTGTAACAATATCTCTTGGTTTAATTTTTTTTGCTAATAATTCCATTACCATTCGGCCACTTGCTTTTGCATACTTATCTCTTTCTTCGTATGGAGCTGGTGTTCCAGCAGAATAAGGTAATGCTAAACCAATTGCCTCTGAAACACAGGCCATTGTATTTGCAGTAAATTGTCCGCCACACGCGCCCGCTGTAGGACATGCAACTAATTCTAATTTTCTTAATTCTTTTGCTGACATTTGTCCTGAGGAATGTTTTCCAACAGCTTCAAAAACATCTACCACTGTTACATCTTTACCTTTATATTTTCCCGGAAGTATTGAGCCACCATATATAAATACACTTGGTACGTTTAATCTTACCATGGACATCATTAATCCTGGTAAAGATTTATCACAACCTGCAATACCCACTAAAGCATCATAACAGTGCCCTCTAACTGTTAGTTCAGCACTATCTGCTATTACTTCTCTAGAGATTAATGAAGATTTCATTCCTTCGTGACCCATTGCAATACCATCAGTGACCGTAATCGTACAAAATTCTCTTGGAGTTCCTCCTGAGGCTCTTACACCCTTTTTTACTGACTGAGCTTGTCTCATTAAAGCAATATTACATGGCGCTGCTTCATTCCATGTTGATACAACGCCTATAAATGGTTTGGAAACATCTTTTTCAGTCTCACCCATTGCATAATAAAAAGATCTATGAGGAGCTCTATCTGGCCCTAATGATGTATGTCTACTTGGTAATTTTTTCTTGTTAAACTTCCGCATTATAAACTTTCAATTGTTAATGATATTTTTTTGATATCATCTTTTAAATTACTATAGTTAGTTTTTTCTTGTTCAACAATATTTTTTGGTGCTCGATCAATAAATCCTTTATTAGATAATCGTTGTGATATCTTGTCCATTTCTTCCTGATATTTACCCTGTCTTTTAACTAAATTTTCTTTTATCAGATTTAAATCAACATTTTCATCAAAATATATCTTAAATATGTCTCCAGATATGACTAGTGTAGCTGATGGTTTAGCTTGATCTTTTTCATAAAAATTATTAATTCGACCAAGCCTTTTAAGAACTACTTCATTATTAGACATTAAAGTTTTATTCTTTTTAGCAATCTTATCAATTGATATATCAACAAATGAACCAGGACTTACATTTAATTCATTTTTAAATGATCTTAATTCTGAAATTATATTGATAATCTTTTCAACATCTTTTTGAGATTGATCTTTTTTTGCTTTGCCAGATGGCCAATTTTTATACATAAGAAAATTTTTGTTTGATTTATCAAACTTATTTTTTAACCATATTTCTTCGGTCACAAACGGAATAAAAGGATGAAGCATTACGAGTATCTGTTTGAAAATGTAAGCAGATACCTCTTTTACCTCTTTCTGAGCTTTTTTATCATTAGAATAAAGAATTGTTTTTGAAAGCTCGATATACCAATCACAATAAGAATGCCAAGCAAACTGATAAGCATTTTTAGCAGCCTCATCAAAACGATAATCTTCAATATTTTTTTGAATTTTGTTCTTAATTTCTATTAACTCAGAATATATCCATTTGTTTATATTTAATGTAGTTTTTGGAACTTTATCGGTTTTCTTAAAATCACATTTATTTGTAATTAGGAAATTATTAGCATTCCATAATTTATTTAAAAAATTTCTATATCCTTTAACTCTTTCCTCAGAAAGCTTTACATCTGTTCCTGGAGAGGCCATTGAAAGTAAAGTGAATCTTAGTGCATCTGCACTATATTTTTCAATTAGATCTAACGGATCAATAACATTCCCTTTTGACTTAGACATTTTTTGTCCTTTTTCATCTCTGACTAAAGCATGTACATAGATATCTTTAAAAGGTTCTTTATTTAGAAATTCCATTCCAAACATCATCATTCTAGCAACCCAAAAAAAGATAATATCAAAACCTGTAACTAAAACTGTCGTAGGGTAAAATTTTTTAACGAAATCTTTTTTATCAGGCCAACCCAATGTTGCAAATGGCCATAAACCAGACGAAAACCATGTATCCAAAACATCTGGATCTCTAATTAATTTAACATCTTTTTTATAATATTTTTTAGCTTGTTTAATTGCTTCCTTTTCATTAATTGCTACAAATATTTTTTTATCAGGTCCGTACCATGCCGGAATTTGATGACCCCACCATAACTGTCTAGAGACACACCAGGGTTCAATATTATTCATCCATTGAAAATAAGTCTTAGACCAGTTAGTTGGAAAAAAGTTTGTTTTTTTTGACTTAACTATTTTTTTTGCTTTTACGGCTAATTTTTTTGCATCAACAAACCACTGTTCAGTTAAAAAAGGTTCTATAACTGAGTTAGATCTATCACCATAAGGAACTTTATTTTTAATATTTTCTTCTTTAACAAAAAAATCTTTGTCTTTAAGTTCATTTAATAATTTTTTTCGTGCCTCAAACCTGTCTAAACCAATATATTCTTTTGGAGCATTATTATTTATTTTTCCCTCTTCAGTGAAAATATTTATGATTTCGAGTTTATTTCTTTGACCTACATCATAGTCATTAAAATCATGCGCAGGAGTTATCTTTAATGCTCCTGTACCTTGTTCTGGATCAGCATAATTATCCTTAATGATTTTTATTTTTCTACCCACAATTGGTATTGTGACAGTTTTGCCCACGTGACCTTTGTATCTACTATCTTTTGGATTAACTGCAATTGCAGTATCTCCTAGCATTGTTTCAGGCCTTGTTGTGGCAATTGTAATAAATTCAGAGGAATTTTCGATTGGATATCTAATATAATAAATTTTAGAGTTCATCTCCCTTTGATCAACTTCTAGATCTGATATGGCTGTTTTAAGAATAGTATCCCAATTTACTAATTTTTCTGCCTTATAGATCAATTTTTTTTTATGCAATTCGACAAAAACTTTAATTACAGATTTGGATAAATTTTCATCCATTGTGAATGCATTTCTTGACCAATCACATGAGCAACCAAGTTTTTTAAGTTGATTAATAATTATGTCACCATACTGGTCTTTCCATTCCCATACTTTTTCAATAAATTTTTCTCTTCCAAGACTGTTCTTATTCAAATTCTCTTTTTCTAGTTTTCTCTCAACAAGTGCCTGGGTAGCAATACCTGCATGATCTGTTCCTGGTTGCCATAAAGTTTCATAATTATTCATTCTATAATATCGAACTAATAAATCTTGGATTGAATTGTTTAAAGCATGCCCCATATGCAAACTACCAGTTACATTGGGTGGTGGAATAACTATAGAAAACTTTTTTGAATTCTTTTGTGGTTTAAATAATTTGTTTTTTTCCCAATAAGCGTAAATCTTATCTTCTACTTTAGAATGTATATATTTATCGCTTATCATGAGTGTAATTAGTTTATAATTTAATAATCTAAATTAACAATAATCAAATTAGAACGTTATTTAATAGACTAATTGTAATAATTTAATATAAACCTCTTGTAGCTATCATCTAAAACATAAGGCAACGTGGCGGAATGGTTACGCAGAGGATTGCAAATCCTTGTATCCCGGTTCGATTCCGGGCGTTGCCTCCAAAAAAAATCTTGTTTTAGTCTAAAAAAAAAGTAAGTTGGGCTTTTTACATTCCTCGGTAGCTCAGTTGGTAGAGCAGTTGACTGTTAATCAATTGGTCGCAGGTTCGAGTCCTGCCCGAGGAGCCACAATTAACCAAATTTAGAAATATTACTGTTTGATACTTGTAAAGACTTATTGAATTTTAGTTTTTGATCAGCATTTAATTCTGCATAAAGCTTTACCAAAAAATTATAATTCACATTCATGTGTCCTTCTTTTGATCTTTCTAAATTTATCAAATATTCTGAAAAATCCTCAAAAAAATAATTAATTGGCACTTTTAAATAATTTGAGAGTTGTAATAACCTGATTGAACTAACTCCATTAGTGCCTTTTTCATATTTTTGAATTTGTTGAAATGTTACGTTAATTGCCTTTGCTACTTTAGTTTGTGTCAAACCTAGTGCCAACCTTCTAAGCTTAAGCTTGTTGCCTAAATGCTTATTAAAATTATCTTCCATTAAGACCCCTCTTAATTTTTATTAAAAACTTATTCAACTAGGTTTTACTTCTTACTGCAACTATAAATTTTATTATTTTTTAGTGAAAAACAGCTTTTCAGAGATATGTGTCAAGCATTACTTATTAATAAAAGTAAGAAATATTTATTGAAATTTTAACAATCTATAGTATCTGGCTCAGGAAAAGTTTGGTTCTGTCACTCTTTGGATTAGCAAAAAATTCCTTTGTATCTGCTTTTTCTACAATCATACCTTCATCCATAAATATCATTTGATCAGCTACTTCTTTAGCAAAACCCATTTCATGCGTAACTACAATCATAGTCATACCTTGTTTTGCTAAATTAACCATAACATCAAGCACTTCTTTAATCATTTCAGGATCTAATGCAGAAGTTGGTTCATCAAAAAGCATTATTTTTGGCTCCATACATAAAGCTCTTGCAATTGCAGCCCTTTGCTGTTGTCCACCAGACAATTGACCTGGATATTTTTGTGCTTGATCAAGTATCTGCACTCTTTCTAAATGTTTTAATGCAAGTTCTTCTGCATCTTTTTTAGGCATTTTTTTAACCCATATAGGAGCTAATGTACAATTATCCAAAATAGACAAATGAGGAAATAAATTAAACTGTTGGAATACCATTCCAACTTCCGCTCTTATTTGTTCAATATTCTTGGTATCCTCAGTTAGCTCTGTACCATCTACAATGATATTTCCTTCTTGATGTTCTTCTAGTCTATTAATACATCTGATCAAAGTTGATTTACCTGAACCAGATGGACCACATACAACGATTTTTTGTTTTGGTTTTACTTCTAAATTAATACCTTTTAATACTTGAAAATCACCAAACCATTTATTCATGTTATTTATTTGGATGATACTATCGGACATATTCGTTATCTATCTGTTTTATATTTTATTTCTAAGTTATAACTATATTTACTCATTGCATAACAAATAATCCAGAAAATTATTGCAGCAAAAACATAACCTTCCATAGCAAATCCTAACCATTCTGGGTTGGTTTTTGCTAGATTTAACATTCCAACTATTTCTAAAAGTCCAACAACAAATATTAATGGAGTATCTTTAACTAAGGCTAAAAATGTATTAGCAATGCCCGGAATAACTAATTTTAAAGCTTGAGGTAAAATTACAAATATATGCATTTTCCAATATCCCATTCCTAAAGATTTAGCAGCCTCATATTGTCCTCTTGGAAGTGCTTGCAACCCTCCTCTAATAACTTCAGCCACATATGCTGCTTCAAACAAAGATATAGCTATTATACACCTAACCAACTTATCAATAAAAAAATCTGCTGGTAGAAACATTGGAAACATTACAGCAGACATAAATAAAACTGTAATTAATGGAACACCTCTCCAAAATTCAATAAAACCAATTGAAATATATCTTATCAATGGAAAATTTGATCTCCTACCTAAAGCAAAAGCCATTCCAATTGGAAAACAGAAAATTAAACAGAAAAAAGAAATAATAAAAGTTAATGATAAACCGCCCCATGCGCCAGTTTCAACCCAATTAAGACCATCTAATTTTCCTAATTCTATTGTTTCTTCAAAAAAAAGAAAATATTTCAATAAAATATAAAGGAATAAAGGAACAATTAAGAAATAGTAAAATTTAAATTTATTTGGAATAAAAAAACCGATGATTATTGATACAATCGCTGCAATAATCCCATAAGAAAAATCAAAAAATACCGGACCACCTGAGATGAAAAAAAATATAAATAAAAATGCGATTAAAGGATAAATTACAACATAGTAAAGAGTTAAATATTTTTTAAATCTATCGGTTGCAAAATAGCCAACAGATCCAAGTAATGCTAACGCAATAAATGAAAGATTAATTCTCCATTGTTCTGCATTTGGATACATTCCATACATAAATCTTCTCATCCAAACTTTGATATAAGTCCAACAAGCACCTGATCCTGTACATACATCTTTGCTATCACCAGCAAAACTAGCTCCAATAAAAAACCAATCCAAAATAGGTGGTATAGATTTAATAATTACAAAAATTATTAGTAATGAAAGAATTGCATTAAAATTATTAGTATTTATATGTTTATTTAATAAATCAAGTTTTTTAATTCCACTGTATTCAATTCTTATAAAATAAAGTCCTATAAAACCTAATAATAAAGGCATAATAAAACTCAAAAAATTAGGTAAAAAACCAATAATATTTAGCTTAAAAAATGAATTTAAAAAAACATCAAAAATACTGATAAAAAATAAAAAAGAACCTAAATATAGATAAGTATTTAAATTTGATTTATCTGGTTTTAAAAAATTAATCTTATTCATTATTTTTCCTGTATAGCTATTTTTTTATTATACCAATTCATTAAAATTGAAATTGAAATACTTAAACTTAAATAAGTAAACATAGTAATAGAAACAATCTCAATAGCTTTACCAGTTTGCATTAAAGCTGTGCCAGCAAATACTAAAACTAAATCAGGATAAGCTATAGCAGCGGCTAAAGAAGAATTTTTTGTTAAATTCAAATATTGATTAGTTGTCGGTGGAATTATAATTCTTAAAGCTTGTGGCATTATCACAAGTTTTAAAACTTGATTAGGCGTCAATCCAATAGAAGCTGCAGCTTCTTTTTGACCCTTGCTTACTCCTTGTATCCCTGCTCTCACACACTCAGCAATGAAGGTAGCTGTATAAAGGGATAGAGATAAAGTTAAAGCAATTAATTCTGGTGGTAAACTTAACCCACCATCATAAACAAACGAAGTAGCTGCCAACTGCTTTAATTGAGGAATTTCAAAAGATAAACTAACGCCTCCAATTAAAAAACTCAAAAGAGGTAAAATCAAAATTAATCCAATTGAAATTAAAAAAACAGGAATTTGTTTACCTTGTGTTTCTCGTAATTTTTTTGCCTGAAATCTAATTACAATTATTGCTATTATTGATGTAACTATTGAGTAGAAGAAAATATTAAAATTTTCCCAAATAAAAGCAGGAACATAAAGACCTTTTATTGTTAAAAAAAACACACCAAAAATTGCTTCAGCATCCTGAGGTAAAGGCAAAGCTCTTAATGCTGCAAAATACCAAAAAAATATTTGGAGAAGAAGAGGTATATTTCTAAAAAATTCTACATAATAAGCTGCAAATTTATTTATTAAAAAATTTGGAGACAATCTTGCAACTCCAACAATAACTCCGATTATCGTAGCAATAATAATTCCAATAACAGAAACAAGAATAGTATTTAACAAACCTACTAAATAAGCTCTAAAGTAAGAGTGCGATCCATCATATTCAATTAAAGAAAATTGAACATCAAAAGATGATTCTTGAGATAAAAAACCATAACCAAAATCAATACCTCTATTTTCCATATTGATTTGAGCGTTATAAGTAAAAAAGCCAAAAATAAGGACTACAGCTATAACTGTGATTAGTTGAGGACCTAAGTCTTTTAATTTAAAATTCACGATGCGATAATATATGAGTTTATAAAAAAAGGGCTAGAAAAATCTAGCCCTTTTAATTTGTTTTAAACTACAATTATCTTGCAGGTGGAACGTAAAGTATTCCGCCTTTTGTCCATAATTGGTTTGGACCTCTGTCTGGTAAAATACCAGTGTCAGCTATATTTCTTTTATAACTTTCACCATAGTTACCGACTTGCTTGATAATTCTTAAGCTCCACTCGTTATCAAGACCAAAAGCAGCACCTAATTCACCTTCAGCTCCAACTAATCTTTTAATTGCTGGGTTGTCTGAAGTTTTCATTGAGTCTGCATTCGCTGAAGTGATTCCATATTCTTCTGCTTCAATCATAGCATTTAAAGACCATCTTACGATATCTTCCCATACTGAATCACCCTGTCTAACAACTGGACCTAGTGGCTCTTTAGAAATTGTTTCAGGTAATACCATGTGTTCGTCTGGATTACTCATTTTAGTTCTTTGAGCAGCTAAACCAGATTTGTCAGTAGTATATGTATCACATCTTCCTGAATCATAAGCAGCAACAACTTCGTCCGCTTTTTCAAAAGCAACTGGCTCATAAGAAATTCCTCTAGAATTAAAGAAGTCTCTCATGTTTAACTCAGTTGTTGTACCAATGTTTGTACAAGCTGAGATACCATTTTTGAATTGATTTACTGAGGTGATACCTGAACTTTTTCTAACCATGAAACCTTGACCATCGTAGAAGTTTACTCCAACGAAAGTAAGTCCAATATCCGCATCTCTAGAAAGAGTCCAAGTTGTGTTTCTTGATAAGATATCAATCTCACCAGATGTTAAAGCTGTAAATCTTTCTTTAGCACTTAGTGGTGTAAACTTAACTTTGTTTGCATCACCTAGAACTGCAGCAGCTACCGCTCTACATACATCAACGTCAACACCAGTCCAATTTCCTGCAGCGTCAGCATTAGAAAATCCTGGAAGACCTTGAGATACTCCACATCTTACAAAACCCTTCTTTTGAGTGTTTTTAAGTGTTTTAGATTTTTTAGCAGCCATTGACTCTGTTGTAAAAGTAAACAACACAGCAACCATAGCTACTAAAGAAGTTAATTGTTTTAAGTATTTAAACATTATTCTTCCTTTTGTTATTATTTATTTGTTAACAAATAATTCAAAACTGCGTTTTGAATATACATAAGTTAATCATGTTAAAAAACTCTCTTCAAGTGAAATTTAAAAAGATACAGTGATTTAACAAATTGACGTCAAGGAAAATATTAAAAAAAGTATACTAAAAAAGTGACAATTTTGGCGCGCCCTGAAGGATTCGAACCTACGACCCTCGGTTTAGAAAACCGATGCTCTATCCAGCTGAGCTAAGGGCGCAAAATATATGAGCTATACATATACAATAATAAATTAATTTTTTAAAAGAAATTTTTTAATAAGAACTAAAATTGTTAACAATTCAATTCTACCTATAATCATGAAGAAAATTAGAGTGTATTTAGTCATAAAATGAAGATTGTTAAAATCAAATTCAGCTAAACCATAAATTGAAGAATTTACAGTATTCATTAATGTCAAAATAGCAAGTTTAAATGACTTTTCAAATTCAATACCACTCAAAGTTAATAAAGAGATTAAAATAAAAAATGAAATAATAAAAATTAATATAGTTAGAAAATATTTATTTATTTCATTAAAATCAAAATTTATTTTTGTAAATAAAAGTTTATTCATAAAAATATTCTTAGGTCTGCTAAATGATAATATTTGATTTATTGAGTATTTAAATAAAGAATAAATTTTAATAAATCTTAAACCTGAACTGGTAGAAAAAAAGGACCCACCAATAATTACTAATATTAAAAAAATAAAAGTTAAATTTTCATTATTTGATTTAAGAGAAAAACCAATGTTAGATATACTACTAGTTATTGATAAAAGATTAATAGAGAAATCACTATTGAAACTAAAAAATAGAAAAAAAATTGAAACTATAAATATTAAATAAATTATTAGATGAAGATCTTCATAAAAAAAATTGACGTTTTTATTTTTAAAAAAAGTTAGATTATAACTAAAAAAAATACTAAAAAAAGAAGTAAGCATTAACAATGAAAGAACTATTATTTGTGAATTTTGCTTAATTATATTTGATAGATCATTTACTGGTAAAAAACCTCCTGAAGAAATAAGGGTAAAAGCTAAATTCAATGAATTAAAAGCTCTAATTGAAAAAATATTAAGAATTATAAAAATAATTAATGTTAAAACTGAATATAATAAAAATATTTTAATTGTTTGTTTAAAAATTTCTGCACTATCAAATGAAATAAAGTTTGTTAAAGTTTTTTTAAAATTTTCATCATAAATATCTATTAAAAGAATAATTGAAAAAAGAAAATAAAGCCCCCCTATCCATTGACTTGATGACCTCCATAAAATTAAGCTTTGATCAACATGTTTGATATTTTCAAATATACTAAATCCAGTTGATGTAAAACCTGATATTGCCTCAAAATAAGAATTTATGAATGTTAAATTGTAAATACTAAAGTAGAAAGGAATAGATAAGATAAGAGGTATTATTAAATAACCTAAAAAAACAGTTAATATTTTATCGAAGATTAAAATTTTTTTTTTAGTTATCTTTATTTTATAAAATAATATTGAGATAATTAAAGATACAATTAAAGAATAATAATAAGTATTTAAATTTAAATATAGATTTAAATAATAAGAATAAATTATATTAAAAAAAGATAAAATCGAAATTATACCGAAAAAAAAACTTAAAAATCTAATTTGAAGTCCAAACATTTAATCAAACGGAGCTTAATCTAAAAATATTTTCAACGAAAGGGATAGAGTCTTTTTTAACAATGAAAACAACCCTATCATCTTTTTTAAAAATGAAATTAGATCTAGGTATAATAATTTTTTTATCTCTTAAAACTGCACCAATTCTTGACTCTTCGGGTAGATTTGAATTTTTAATTTCTTTATTAATCAACTCTGATGTCTCTGCTATTTCAGCTTCTATTACTTCATATTCACCATCAGAAATAGTATAAGCATTTTCAATTGTTCCTTTGTGAATATGCTTTAATATGCTCGAGACTGTTGTCATTCTTGGATCAATTAAATCATCAATTTTTAATGAAGATTGTAAAAGGGAATAATTAGGTTTGTTAATCAAAGCCATTGTTCTTTTATCGTCAATTTTTTTTTGATCTTTTGTAAATTTTTCAACTAGTACACTAACCATCAAATTATCTTCATCATCATTAGTTAATGCTAAGACAGTTTCTGCTTCATCTAAATTTGCTTCAGTTAAAACTTCTTCATCTAAACCATCTCCATTAATAATTATAGAGTCATTTAATTGACTCGCTAAGTATTCTGCTCTTTGTTTGTTTTTTTCAACAATCTTTACTCTTACTGTTTCTAAAGTTTCCTCAATATTTTTTGCAAGGTTGTAGCCAATATTTCCACCTCCAATGATTAATATTTTTTTTGATATTTTTTCAGCATGACTAAAAGCTTCCAAAGTTTCTGACATTTGTGAAGAATTGATAATTACATAAATTTTGTCACCTTTTTTTACAGTATCAGTTTTCTTAGGTATAAAAAATTTATCCTCTCTACTAATACCAATGATATTGGCTTCAAGTTTTGGATATTTATTAGATAATTCATTAAATTTTATACCCATTGATTTACAATCATCTTTAATTAATATTTCTAATAATCTAATTTTATTGTCTGTAAAGGGGACACTATCTAAGGCACCTGGTGCTTCTAATTTTCTTTGGATTGATTTAGCTATCTCAATTTCAGGTGAAATTATGACATCAATTGGTAAATTTTCCTTGCTATAAACTCTTGTAAATTTTGGATTTAAATAATCTTGAGATCTAATTCTTGCGATTTTTTTAGGTATATTGAATATTGAAAAAGCTATTTGACAAATAAGCATATTTATCTCATCATTTCTTGTAACTGCTATAATCATGTCAGTTTCTGAGGCATTAGCTTTTTCAAGTATTGATGGGTAAGTCGCTTTTCCAACAATAGCTTTAACATCTAGACTGTCATTTATTTTTTGAATATCCTCACTTGATTGATCTATAACAGTTATTGAATGTCCTTGTTCACTTAGCAATTTAGCTATAGTAAAACCAACTCTACCTGCACCACAAATTATTATATTCATTTAATTAAATTCTTTAATACCTAGACCTTTTAATTTTCTATGAAGAGCACTTCTTTCCATTCCAACAAAATTTGCTGTTTTAGATATATTTCCATTAAATTTTTTTAGTTGAAGAGTTAAATACTCTTTTTCAAATTTTTCTCTAGCCTCTTTTAATGGGACTGATAGGCTACTTTCTTGAATTTTATCGGTAAAATCTGCATTTTTTAAAGACTCTTTAATTATACTTAAAATTTTCTCTCTACTATCAGGTTGTAATATTGCAATTCTTTCAATCAGATTCCTAAGTTCTCTTACGTTACCTTGCCAATTATGATTTAAAATATAGCTATTATCTTCGTCTATTTGCAGTTCTTTGATGCTGTAATTTTCTGATATTTTATTTGAAAAATATTTTATTAATAAAGGAATATCTGAAATTCTTTCTTTCAATGGCTCAATATTAATTTCAAAAACATTTAATCGATGATAAAGATCCTCTCTAAAATTTCCAATTTTAATTTCTTGTTTTAGATCTTTACTTGATGAACAGATAATTCTTACATCTACATGAATATCTGAATTACCATTTACTCTTTTAAATTTTTGATCAATTAAAACCCGTAAAATTTTTGATTGTATATCTAAAGGAATTTCAGAGATTTGATCAATCAGTAATGTACCTCCATTAGCTTTTTCTAAAGCACCATAAGAAATTAAGCTATTTTCTTTTTCTTCACCAAAAAGTTCAAATTCATATTTTCTTGAGTCAAGTAAAGCTCCATTTATTATTATAAATGGTTTATTATTTCTTCTTGAATTTTTATGAATTTTTCTTGCAACCAATTCTTTACCAGAACCTGAAGGGCCATTAATTAAAACTCTACTTTCTGTGATAGAAATTTTATTAATTTGATCTCTAATATTAGAAATATTTTTACTATTACCAATCAATTCATAAGATGAAAATAATCTACTTTCATATTCTTTATTTTTTGCTTTTAAATCTAAATTTTCTGCAGCTCTTTTAATAAAATTTAATAACCTTGTTTGATCAAATGGTTTTTCAACAAATTCAAAAGCTCCATGTTTAAGTGAATTTACTGCCATCTCTATATTTGCATGACCAGTAATAATTATAACAGGAACATCTTTATTCTTAGACTTAATGTGAGATAGCAATTCAATACCATCATTGTCTCCTTTATCTAGCTTGACATCAAGTATTGCTATATCAGGAACTTTCTTATCAATTTCTATTAAAGCCTGATTATAATTTGCAGCAATTCTTGTTTTGTATCCTGCATCAATTAATAATTCATTTAAGATATTTCTTATATCTGAATTGTCATCAACGATTAATATTTCAATTGCCATGAATTTTAAAATTGACCTCTATTTTTGCTCCTTCAGGGATAGAAATAAATTTAAGTTCTCCATTATGATCATTTATAATCTTATTAACTATAGATAGTCCTAAGCCAGTGCCTTTTTTTTTAGTAGTAAAGTACGGGTTTAAAATATCTTTTATATTGTTTTTTACTTCATCAAAACCAATGCCATTATCAACTATTATAAATTTAATATGGTCATAATTTTGAGAAATTTCAATTGATATTTTTTTTTCAAAATTTGACGTATTTTCTGACTTTTGTTGAATACTTTCTATTGAATTTTTTATTAAATTAAAAAAAGCTCTACCAAGCTGTTCTTTGTCGCTCTCAAATAAGATTTTTTTTTCTTTTTTTGAAAAGATTATTTTAATAGTTTTATCTAATTTTTTTAATAATTCTATATTTTCATTTAAAATTTCAATTAAGTTATTATTTTTAAAAACTGGTTTGGGCATTCTTGCAAAATCAGAAAATTCATTAACTAAATTTTCTATTTGTTTAATTTGGTTGTTAATAATTTTTAAATTTTCCTCAAAATTTAATTGATCTTCTTTTAAAATTTTGTCTGAATATTTGCTTTTAATTCTATCCAGGGTTAATTGGATAGGTGTTAAAGGATTTTTTATTTCATGTGCAAGTTTTCTAGCTAAATTTCCCCAAGCTTCATATCTTTCATTAATGATAAGTTTCTCTTGTTGGTCTTTTAATTTGCTTATCATTAGGTTAAAGTTTTTATTCAAAATTTCCATGTCTTTATCTGTTTTTATTTCTGGAACTTTTGTATCCAAATTGCCCTGACCTATGGAAGAAGACGCTAAAATTAAATTATTGATCGACCTAAAAAATCTTGATGAAAATCTTATAGCAATTGTAATTGATATAAATAATAATAGCGATACGACTATAGTATAGATAATTGCAAAAGAAATCTTAATTCCAGTACTTCTTTCCTCAACATTATAATAAAAATTAATAGCCTCTTGAGACTCATTTAAATAATTAGATATATCAGCATCTAAATATTTCACTACATATAAAAATCTATTTTCAAAAGCCTGCAATCTCATTATAGCTGCAGAAATATTCTCAGGTGCATTAATAATTTTTAATGGTCTGTCATCTTCTAGAACAAGTTTCAAAGCTCTATCAATAGGTGGTTTATATTCATCCAAAGTTTTTATTGTTGAAAATAAGAGTTTTTTATCTTGATTGATAACATGTATTTCATCTAAATTTCTAATTAACTTTTGTGTTTGTAAAAAACGTAGATATTCTTTTGGATTATCATTAAGAAATTTAGCACTTTTATTCAGATCAAATGCAACCAAGACTGTTTCGGACTCAATTTTATTCCTTACTTCCTGAACATAATCTTTTGCAAGTTCGTAAGAATTATTTACTACTGTAGTCACCTTTTTATCAAAATATTTCTCTAATGCGAACGAGAATAAGAACAATGAAAAAATTGAAATCAAAATAGATGGAATTAAGGTAAATAGTGAAAAATAAGTGATATATTTTTTATTAGAATTGATACCATCTTTATCGATATCATTTTTAATAGATTTTTTTATTTCTATAAAAATAAATATAAACAATAAAAAAAGTAATATAATGTTTGAAATCAATAAATTTTGTAAATTACTTTGATTTAATTCAATAAAACTTCTATCAATGAATGTTAAAAAAGTTAAAAAACCTATAAATAGTGTGATACTAGATAGTACAATTATGATTATATTTTTTTTCAAAAATTCAAACATAATTTAGAATTATAGTATTTAAATAAATGAACAACTATTTTGTAATATTAGCTGCTGGAAAAAGTAAGAGATTTCATAAAAAAATAGCTAAACAATTCTGTAAATATAAAAATAAAGAAATTATTGATCATTCAGTTGAGAAATCATTGAATTCCAGCCTTTTTAGAAAAGTATTAGTAGTAACAAACAATGTAAATCATTTTAAAAAAAAGAGTTACTCCAAATCAATAAATATAATTAAAGGTGGTAGAGAAAGATCAGACTCATCTTTATTAGCTTTAAAATACCTAAAAAAATACAAACCAAAAAATGTATTCATTCATGATGCAGCGAGACCCAATTTTTCTATAAAGTTGCTAAAAAATATTGCTAAAAATTTAAATAAAAATAAAGCTGTTGTTCCAGTAATCTCATCTAAAGACGCAATAAAATATAAGATCAAAAATCAAGTCTATAATCTTAACAAAAATAAATCATTTTTAACTCAAACACCCCAAGCGTTTAAGTTCAAAGAATTATACAATCTTGCAATAAAAGAAAAAAATAAAGTCAGTGATGAAGCTACACTTTTTATAAATAAAAACTATAAAATCAAATTTATACCTGGAGAAAACAAAAATAGTAAAATTACATACTTAACTGACATTGAAATTCCCAAAACATACTTTGGTATAGGTTTTGATATTCATAAACTTATAAAAAATAAAAAACTTTATCTTGGAGGAATAAAAATTCCTTTTCATTCAGGCCTCGAAGGACATTCTGATGGAGATGTAATATTACATGCAATAATCGATGCAATTTTAGGTGCCACAAAAAAAAAGGATATTGGTACATTTTTTCCAAATAATAAAAAATTTAAGAATATAAGATCTCCGAAAATGTTAAAACCAATTATCAGCAATTTGTATAAATCTGATTTTTCAATAAATAACATTGATATTAATTTGATTTGTGAACAACCTAAAGTTTCAAAATATCGAAACAGAATTATCAATTCAATATCGAAGCTGACATCTATAAATAAAAATCAAATTAATTTAAAAGGTAAAACAGTTGAAAAATTAGGTTTAATAGGAAAAGAAAAAGCGATTGCTTGTGAAGTAATTATTTCAATTATAAAAAATGATTAAAACTTTAAATATATTATTTGTCACTATGTTTGGTATAGGAAAACTTCCAAAAATTCCTGGTACTTTTGGATCTTTGGCAACGGCAATTATACTTTATATTTTATTCCATATTTTCAATTTATCTTCATCTTTAATATTAATTGGTTTGATAGTTATTTTTATTTTTTCTTTTTTAGCGGTTGCAACTCATATCAAAGATAATGAAAACAAAGACCCAAAAGAAGTAATAATAGATGAATTCATTGGTCAATCAATTCCTATTTATCTTTATGAAATTTCACATGGAACAGAAAAGTCAGCTGATGAAGCTATAATTTTTTACAGTGTTTGTTTTATATTATTTAGATTTTTTGACATAGCGAAACCATTTCCAGTAAGTTATTTTGATAAAAATTTCAAAAATAGCTTTGGGGTAATCATGGATGATGTTTGTGCTGGTTTTTACGTTGTTTTATCTTTAATTTGTTTTATGGTTTTAAGTAGTTATTTAATTTAATGAAATCTTTAATAAAAATATTATCTATAAGAAAACTTAAGATTTCATTTGCAGAATCTTGTACAGGAGGATTATTAGCTAGCACCATTACTTCTATTAGTGGTGCATCAAAAGTATTTGATTTAAGTTTTGTTACTTATTCTAACCAAGCAAAAATTAAAATTTTAAAGATAAATAAAAATATTATTAAAACATATGGAGCTGTAAGCCATGAATGCTGTTCAGCGATGGTTAAAAATTTATCTAGAATATCTAAAGCTCAAATAAATGTTTCAATAACTGGTATTGCTGGACCAAATGGTGGTACCAAACAGAAGCCTATAGGCTTAGTTTATATTGGTATTAAAAAAGGGAATAAAATACAAATAACTAAGTGCTTATTTAAAAGTAAAAAAAGATCCTCAATTCAAAAAGCTACTGTAAGAAAAGCTTTAAATCTAATTCTTAGAGCTGTCAAATAAATCTTCTGCCCTCTTTTGGAATGCATCAGCAATTTTTTCTAAACCAAATTGAAAAGAAACAACCATCAAGGAATTTAGAAATTTATTTTTAATTTCAAAATCAATATCAAAAGTAACCTCTGTAATTCCATTTTTTTTGTCAGAAAATGTCCAATTATTTGAAAGATGATTTAAAGGTCCATCTATATTTTTAACAAATATTGAGTCTTTCTTTTTATCAAAGACCACATCACTTTTATAAGTATCTTTAAAAGGACCTTTTCCAATTGTTAAATCTGCAATAATTTTCTTTAAATCACCTTCATTTTTATTTTCATATATTTTTGCATCAAAACAAAATGGAACAAATTCTGGATATTTTTCAATATCTAGAACTAAATTTATTAAATCTTTTTTTTTACATTCAATTAATCGCTTAACTGAAGCTTTAGGCATTAATGATTATTAATTCTATTTTGTTGAAGTTTAGCAAAGTCTTCATCAGCATGATATGAAGATCTTGTTAATGGTGATGATGAAACTAATAAGAAACCTTTTGCTTTAGCGATATCTCCTAAATCTTTAAATTCATCAGGAGTGTAATATCTATCCAAAGGAAAATGTTTTACAGATGGTTGTAAATACTGTCCAATTGTTAAAAAATCTACATCAGCAGATTTCAAATCATCCATTACTTGTAAAATTTCATCTTTAGTTTCACCCAAACCAACCATTATCCCAGATTTAGTAAAAACTTTTTTATTCATTTTTTTTGCATTTTTCAAAAGTTCAAGAGAAGCAAAATATCTTGATCCAGGTCTTACTTTTAAATAAAGACTGGGCACAGTTTCAATGTTATGATTAAAAACATCTGGATTAGCTTCTAATACTTTTTTATAAGCATCTCCTTTTCTCAAAAAATCAGGAGTTAAAACTTCTATAGTTGTATTAGGGTTGGTTTTTCTAGTTTGATTTATTACTTTGTAAAAATGATTTGAACCACCATCATCTAAATCGTCTCTATCTACTGAAGTGATCACAACATGTTTTAAGTCTAGTTTTTTAACGGCTTGAGAAATCTTAATTGGCTCTAGTTCATCTAGTTTTCCTGGCTTGCCAGTTTTAACATCACAAAAAGCACATGCTCTCGTACATGTATCTCCCATTATCATAAATGTTGCATGTCTTTTACTCCAACATTCAGTTATATTCGGACAGTTTGCTTCCTGACATACTGTTACAAGATTGTTTTTATTCACAATAGTTTTCGTTAAAAAAAATTCCTTACTATTATTGAGTTTAGATCTAATCCAATCTGGTTTTTTTTTAATAGGATTAATTGGATTTTTAACTTTTTCAGGATGTCTAGGTCTAATTTTTTGTGTCATTATTTTTGATTATGTAAATAATTTCATTTTTTTTTCCAAATATAAACCTCTCTCTAATCAATGTTTCAATGTAATCAAGGTCAAGATTGTCACTTAATAACGAATTTTTAAATTCCAAGTCATTAATTTGTTTAGTTAATAATAGTTCTTCTGTTTCAAGATTTTTTAATGTCTGTTTTTTTTTAAAATATGAAATAAGTCCTCTTTCACCTGATAAAAGATTGAAGAAAAAATACAGGACTAGAAAAATTGATATTAAAAAAAAGTAGTTGTTTTTTATACTTTTGAACATTAATGAATTTTATTCATTCTAGCTTTTTTTCCAAGTTCTTCTTCTATACGTAATAATTGATTATATTTTGCTACTCTTTCAGATCTTGCCAAAGATCCTGTTTTTATTTGATTTGAGTTTGTTCCAACAGCTAAATCAGCAATAAATGTATCTTCACTATCTCCTGATCTATGAGAAATTATAGTTTTAAAACCAGTTTCCTGTGCAAATTTAATTACATCTAAAGTTTCAGAAACAGTGCCTATTTGGTTGAGTTTAACTAAAATCGCATTAGATGATAGATTCAAAAATCCTTTTTTTAATCTCTCAAGATTTGTTACATAAAGATCATCACCTACTATCTGAATTTTTTTAATTGATTTCATTAATTTGTTCCAAGCAATCCAATCATTTTCAGCAAAAGGATCTTCAATCGATTTTATCTTATATCTTTTAATAATTCTTTTGTATTCATTGATAGACTTTTCGACTGTAATATAATTTTTTGAATGAATTGAATATTTGTTTCTTTTGTATAATTCGTTAGCTGCAACATCTAAGCATATGGAAACATCTTTACCATTTACAAATCCAGATTTCTTTATTGCTAAAACAATTAAGTCTAATGCTTGATTGTTATTATTTATCATTGGTGCAAATCCACCTTCATCTCCAACAGATGTGGATAAGCCTCTTGACTTAATAATTTTTCTTAAATTGCTGATTACTAAAAAACAAATTCGCATCGCATCTGAAAAACTTTTTGCTCGATCAGGTCTGATCATAAATTCTTGAATTCTCAAACCATTATTTGCATGTGCACCGCCGTTTATTATATTCATCAATGGATATGGTAATCTAAAATTATTTTTAATTAAAAATGTTTTATACAAAGGAATTTTTTTTATCTTAGCTGAAAGCTTTTTAATTGCCATTGATACAGCAAGTATTGTATTAGCTCCTAATTTAGTTTTTTGTCTTGTTCCATCTAAATTAATCATTATAGCATCTACTCTTTCTTGATTATGTACACTGAACCCTCTTAGTTTTTTTGAAATTTTTGTATTAACTAGATTAATTGCACTCAGAACACTTTTTCCTAAATACTTTTCATTTTTTATATCTCTTTTTTCAAAAGCTTCATAAGTACCAGTAGAAGCTCCTGAAGGACAAATGGCACTAGCACTATTATTTTTTGTAAAAACCTCAGCTTCAATAGTGGGATTTCCTCTACTGTCAAAAACTTGACGGGCTTTTACTTTTATAATTTTGCTCACTAATTTTTTATTAAATTATCTATGTCTGTAAGTTGTTTTAACAAATTTTCTAATTTATCTAACGGGAGCATATTGGGACCATCTGATGGTGCATTATCTGGATCCTGATGAGTTTCAATAAATACTCCTGCAACACCTACTGCAACAGCAGCTCTTGCTAAATATTCTACAAATTCTCTTTGACCACCACTTTTTTCTCCTAGACCCCCAGGTTGTTGAACTGAATGTGTAGCATCAAAAATAACTGGATAACCATTCTTTGCCATTATTGGAAGTGATCTCATGTCAGATACAAGAGTGTTATAGCCAAAACTTGCTCCTCTTTCTGTGACTAAAATATTTTTATTCCCAGACTCTGAAATTTTTTTTGTTACATTAACCATATCCCACGGAGCTAAGAATTGTCCTTTTTTAACATTAATAATCTTATTTGTTTTGGCTGCAGCTATTAGTAAATCTGTTTGCCTACAAAGAAATGCTGGAATTTGAAGTACATCAGCATGTTTACTTACTATAGAACATTGTTCGATATTATGTATATCTGTGAGTATTGGTATTTCTAATTCTCTTTTAATCTTATCAAAAACAGGAAGTGAAGCATCTAAACCTGCTCCTCTCTTTCCTTTTAAACTTGTTCTATTTGCCTTATCAAAAGATGTTTTATAAATAAATCCAAGACCTAATTTTTTAGTGATCTCTTGAATTTTTCCAGCCATATCCATTGCATGTTGTTCGGTTTCTAGTTGGCAAGGACCTGCAATAATACAAATTTTATTTTCATTTGAGATTTCTATTTTTCCACAATTTACTTTTACGCTATTCATTTATGATTTTTTGATGCTTTGATAAAAGATGAGAATAAAGGATGAGGAGCTAAAGGTCTAGATTTAAATTCAGGATGAAATTGAACACCAATAAACCATGGGTGATTTTTAAGCTCAATAATTTCAGGTAACATGCCATCAGGAGATAAACCTGAGAAATTCATTCCTTTTTTCTCAAACTTTTCTTTATAATTTATATTTACCTCGTACCTATGACGGTGTCTTTCATTAATTATTTTTTTTCCATAAATTTTTCTGATTAAAGAATTTTCTTTTAACTTTGCTTCATATGAGCCTAATCTCATTGTTCCACCTAGATTTTTATCAGTACCTTTAATTGTCTTGCCATCTTTTGTCCATTCGTTAATTAAGCCTATAATCGGTAAGCCTTTTTTATCAAATTCACTTGAAGTAGCTTTTTTAAGATTTAATCTATTTCTAGCAAATTCAATTATAGCCATTTGCATTCCATAACAAATTCCAAGAAAAGGAACTTTATTGACTCTTGCATATTTAATAGCCTCAATTTTACCATCAGTGCCTCGTTTTCCAAAGCCTCCAGGAATCAAAATTCCAGAAATGTCTTTAAGTTTTGTTTTAATTTCAGAAATTTTTAATTTTTCGGAGTCTATTCTAACTAAATTTACTTTAATATTATTTTCAATTCCACCATGAGTTAAAGCTTCATCAAGAGATTTATAAGCATCTTTCAATTCTACGTACTTACCGATTATTGCTATATTTACTTGTTTTTTAGTTTTTAAAATAACTTTAGTAATTTTTCTCCAAGGATTAAGATTCACAGATTTTTTAGATTTCATTTTAAAATAATCTAAAACTTGGATATCCAACTTTTCTTTAAAAAAACTTATTGGGGCCTCATAAATTGTTTTTACGTCAACTGTTTCAATTACATTTTTTATATTAACATTACAAAATAATGATATCTTTTTTCTATGATCTAGTGGTATGGGTCTTTCACTTCTACAAATGATAATATCAGGCTGAATTCCTATACTTCTTAACTCTTTAACAGAGTGCTGGGTTGGTTTAGTTTTTATTTCATCAGAAGCTTTTAAATATGGTACAAGGGTTAAATGAATAAATAATGCATTTTTTTTTCCAATATCATTAGCAAATTGTCTAATTGCTTCAATAAAAGGTAAACTTTCAATATCACCCACTATTCCTCCAATTTCACAAATTACAAAATCTTCTTTTGAAGAATCATTTTTGATAAACTCTTTGATGCGATCAGTAATGTGTGGAATGACTTGAACAGTTTTGCCAAGATATTTTCCTTTTCTTTCTTTAAAAAGAACATCGTTATAAATTTTTCCAGTAGTAATATTATCGGATTTATTTGCAGAGACACCTGAAAATCTTTCGTAGTGACCTAGATCTAAATCAGTTTCTGCACCATCATCTGTAACAAAGACTTCTCCATGTTGAAAAGGGCTCATGGTTCCAGGATCGATATTCAAATATGGATCTAGTTTTCTTAATCTTACCCTATATCCTCTTGATTGAAGCAAGTAAGCTAGGGATGCTGATGAGAGACCTTTTCCTAATGATGAAACCACGCCGCCCGTGACAAAAATAAATCGCGCCATGGAAGTATCTTATAGCGAAGAAAAAAGAAAATTGAAAGTATTAATTATTATTTTCTGGTATTGATGGTGTATCTTCAGTTTTTTCCTCAACAGTGTCTAAAACAGAGGATGTTGGAGTCAATTCTCCTCGAGATATGATAGTCAAACCCAAGCTACATATAATAAAAAGTGTTGCAACAATAGCTGTAGCTTTAGTCATAAAATTTCCAGCAGATCTTGAAAACATGAAATTATCTTGTGAAACACCTATTCCAAGAGCACCACCCTCAGATTTTTGCATAAGAACTAATAAAACTAAAATTATAGCAAAAATGATATTAAGTATTAACAATATATTTTCCATGCGAACTAACTATATGTTTTTTTGACTATATCAATAAATTTTTTTGCATTTTGTGATGCTCCACCGATTAAAAAACCATCAAGACTACTTATTTTTTTTAAATCATTTATATTTTGAGTATTTACAGATCCGCCATATAGAATTTTTGGCAGCTTGCCTTTAAACTTATATTTTATGAATTTAATAATTTGATCTAAATCTCTATTTTTTAAAATTTTTCCTGTACCTATAGACCAAATAGGTTCATATGCTATAAATATATTTGATTTTTTTTGGACTTTGTTTAAACCAAGTCTAATTTGTTTAGATAAGATTAGTTTAGTTTTACCTTTATTTTTTTCTGATAAAGTTTCTCCGATACAAAATATTACTTTCAATTTTGCTTTAATAGCACTCTTAATTTTCAAGTTGATTAATTTATCATTTTCACCTTTTTTTCTATTTTCTGAATGACCTATTATTACGTAGTTAGCTCCAATATTTTTTAACATCTTTGAATTAATGAAACCAGTATATGAGCCATATGCATCACTTTCATGACAATTTTGCGCACCTAAATCTATTAAACAATTTTTAAACTTTTTATAAAATGAACTAATTAAAGTATATGGCGGGCAATAAATTAATCTACCTTTCTTAATTTCTTTAGATTTAGAAAATTTAATAACTTTATCCAATGTATTCAATGATTTTAAGTTTCCAAACATTTTCCAATTGGCTACAAAATACATATATTTATTTGTCATATGATAAAATTTAATCTATAGCTTTGTTTTTTAGAGATCAATAAATTTATAAAGTAATGATAGGAAGTTTTAGAAATTTTGCAAAAACAAAGTTTGCTGGAATATTAGTTTTTATAATTATCATACCTTTTGTATTTTGGGGTATGGGAAGTATGTTTAGTGGTGGTAATACAAATAGTATAGCTAAAATTAACAATAAAAATATTTCAACTCAAGAATTTATTGATCATTTGAATAACTCAGGTATTCCAGAAAATACTATAAGAGAAAATCTAGATAATGATATTATTGAAGAATTATTAACTACTTTAATTTCAACATCTTTATTAGATTTAGAAATTCAAGATTTCAATTTAACTTACTCTGAAAATTCATTGTTAAAAAGAATAAAAAAAAATAAAAATTTTTTAGATAAAAATGGAAATTTTAAAAGAATAAAGTATGAAAAATTTTTATTAGAAAATAATTTATCTGCACCTCAATTCGAACAACGGCTTAAAGATCGAGAATTACAAAAAAAAATTGTTTGATTATATAGGCGCTGGTACAATAGCTCCAAAGTTTATGGTTGAAAGATTATATGAAGAAGAAAATAAAAAACTTGAAATAGAATATATAAATTTAGAGAATTCTTATAAACAAGAAAAAGATATTTCTGAAAAAGATCTAAAAAATTTTATTAAAGAAAATAAAGATCAAATAAAGATTGAATATGCTGATTTTAAATATGCAATATTAAACCCACAGAATTTACTTGGAATAGATGATTTTAACCAAGCATTTTTTGACAAGATTGATCAAATAGAAATAGATATTTCAAATGATGTGCAATTCGAAAACATTGTTTCTAAATTTAATATCAGCTCAATTAAAGTAACAAATTTTAAATTTTCATCTGAAAAAAAAGATATTGAAAAAAAAATATTTGAATTAAAGAATACTAAAATTGATATTTTTGAATATGGTGATGATTATATCATTTATAACATAGATAATATTGAAGAAAGAACACCTGATCTAAAGGATATCCAGACTAAAAAAGAAATAAAAGAACTCGTTAAACAAAAAAGTAAATTTGAATATAATCAAAAATTATTAAATAAAATAAGAAACCAAGAATTCAATGAAAATGACTTTTTGAATATTGGAATGGATCAAATAAAAAAAGAAAAAATTAATTCAATCAAGGATAATAAAAAATTTGAGATTAATGCTGTTAAATTAATGTATTCACTCCCAATTAATTCATACACATTAATTAACGATGATAAGAATAATATCTATTTAGCAAAAATTGTAAATTTCATAAATGAAAATTTTGATGGCACTAATAAAAACTTCAATGAATATTTAACTAAAGAAAAGTCGAATAATAGAAATATTATGTTACAATCTTATGATAAGTTTTTAAGTAATAAATATAATATAGAAATAAATCAAAAAACAATAGAACGAGTTAAAAATTTCTTTCAATGATAATAAATCGAAGCTTTGATGAATTTAAGTTTCGACATAGAAACAAGAAAAATCAAGTAATATATACCTCAAGAAAAGTTAAAGATGATAATGAGGTATTGAATTTAATAGACAATTTTTTAGAAGAAAAAAATAGTTTTGTATTTGAGTCTGTAGAAAAAGGTAAAATTAAAGGAAGGTACACCATATTTGGAAAGGACCCAGATAAAATATGGGAATTCAATAATAAAAACTCTTATCTTATTCAGAAAAATAAAAGAATAAAATTAAAAGAAAAACCAGAAAATTTAATTGAAAAAATAATTGAAAATTTCAAATTTGAGACACCAAAAAATTTACCAAAAATTTGTTCTTTAATTTCTGGTTTTTTCTCATATGACTCAATCAGATATATAGAAAAAATTCCAAATAACTGTAAAGATGATCTTAAATTGCCAGATGTAAGACTTTTGCGTCCAAAGACGCTTGTTGTTCATGATAATTTAAAAAAAGAAATATTTTTTATAAATAATATTTTTAACGATGAAAAAATCACAAACTATCAAAAAAAGTATGATGAAATCAAATTTAATCTTTTTCGAATGGAAATCCAATCCTCAATTAAAATTATCAATAAAAAAAGAAATCACAAATCTAAGAATTTAATAATTAAATCAAATACAACAAAAAATAGATTTTTATCAATGGTTCATAAAGCAAAAGAATACATAAAATTAGGAGATATTTTTCAGGTGGTATTAAGTCAAAGATTTGAGGCTAAACTAACAAAAAAACCAATAGATATTTATAAGAAGTTAAGAGTTACAAATCCATCTCCATTTATGTTTTTTTTTAATTTTAACGATTTTCAAATAATTGGTGCAAGTCCTGAAATTTTAGTAAGATTAAGAGATAATAGGGTTACGGTAAGACCTATTGCAGGAACTAGACCTAGAGGTAAAACAGAAAAAGAAGATAAACTTTATGAAAAGGATCTTTTAAAAGACAAGAAAGAACTTTCAGAACATTTAATGTTATTAGATTTGGGAAGAAATGATGCTGGTAAAGTTTCTGAAATAAATTCAGTTAAAGTAACTGAAAGTTTCATAATTGAGAGATATTCACACGTTATGCATATAGTCTCCAACGTGGTTGGTAAATACAATAAAAAATTTTCAAAATTTAAATCACTGTTAGCTGGTTTTCCTGCAGGAACTGTTTCTGGAGCGCCTAAGATAAGAGCTATGGAAATTATTGATGAGTTAGAGACAACAAAAAGAAAAGTTTACGCAGGTGGAATCGGTTATTTTTCTGCAAATGGAGAATTTGATACATGTATAGCTTTGAGAACAGCAGTTGCTAAAAAAGGAAAATTTTATGTTCAAGCAGGCGCAGGTATCGTAGCAGACAGTAAACCATCAAAAGAATATGAAGAAACAGTAAATAAAGCAAAAGCTTTGATCAATGCATTAAAATGAAAAAAATAATTTTAATAGATAATTACGATAGTTTTACTTTTAATCTTTATCATTATTTATCTTCATTAAAAATAAATGTTGATGTGATCAGAAATGATGAAATTACATCAAAAGATATACTTAAAAGAAGGTATAATAAAATCGTAATCTCTCCTGGACCAGGAAATCCTAATCAATCAGGTAATTGTCTTAAAATAGTAAAGTCCTTATATAAAAAATTACCAATATTGGGTGTTTGCCTAGGTCATCAAATAATAGGACAAGTATTTGGGTCTAAAATTGTTCAGGCTAGAAAGCTCATGCACGGAAAAACAAGTATAATATTATCAAAAAAAACTGGAGTGTTGAAGAATCTTCCTAAAACTTTTGAGGCAACTCGTTACCATAGTCTAATTATTGATAAAAAATCCTTATCTAAGGATCTTGAAATTACTGCTGAAACCAAAGATGGTTTAATAATGGGTGTAAGACATAAAAAATACCATGTTCATGGAGTGCAATTTCATCCTGAAAGTATTAAAACAAAGATAGGTATTAAAATTTTAAAAAATTTTATTAAAATTTGAGATTTATGAAACAATTCATAGAAAAAATTAAGAATAAAGAAAATCTATCTTTTGAAGAAAGTAAAGCAGCTTTTGAATTATTAATGGAAGGCAAAGCTGAAGAACAAGAAATATTTGATTTTTTGACACTTTTGTCAGCTAAAGGTGAGTCTTCAGATGAAATAGCAGGTGGAGTTTTTGTTCTCAGAAATAAGTCCAAAAGAGTAAATGTAGAAAATTGTGTTGATACATGTGGTACCGGTGGAGATGGAATGAATACACTAAACATCTCTACTGCCTCTGCGATATTACTTGCAAGTATGGGTATTAAGGTAGCAAAACATGGAAATAAAGCTGTATCTTCTAAGTGTGGATCGGGTGATGTTTTGGAACAGTTGAATATAAAAATTGATTTAGAACCAAAAGAAATAGAGACTCAGATTGATAAAAATAATTTTGGTTTCATGTTTGCACCTAATTATCATAGTGCGATGAGGTTTGTCGGTCCCACTAGAAAAAAAATAGGAAAAAGAACAATATTTAATATGATTGGACCATTAAGTAGCCCTGCTTTGGTTAAGAAACAAGTGGTTGGTGTCTTTGATAAAAAACTATTAAAGATATTTGCTAATGCATTAAATAATCTGGGCATTAAATTCGCTTGGATTGTAAATAGTGAAGATGGTTTAGATGAGATTTCACCTTATGCAAAAACAAATATTGTTCAATTAAAAGATAAAAAAATTTCTGAAATTATTATTGACCCTTATGAATTAAATATAAATGCAGACAAATTTGATAATCTAGTAGGTGATGATGCAAAATTCAATGCAAATAAAATGATTAATATATTTAAAGGAGAGGATAATGATTTTTCTAAAGCTGTATGTTTAAATGCTGCTGCAGGGTTAATAGTGAACGAAACTCATCAAAATTTTACTGATGCATATAATAATGCAAGGGAACATATTTTATCAAATAAAGTTATAAAACATTTAGAAAAAATTCAAAATGGTTGAAAATATTCTTGAAAAAATTCTTAATAAGAAAACTGAAAAAATAGTAAATTTAAAAAAGAATACTTCACTGGAATCTTTAAATGAATTAATTAATACAAATAAAATTTTTATCAATTTTAAAGAAAAAATTGAAAATAATATTAAAGAAGACAAATTTTCAATTATTGCCGAAATTAAAAAAGCTAGTCCTTCAGCAGGTGTTATTATAAAAGATTATGATCCTGTTAAAATAGCAAATATATATAATAATAATAAAGCTACTTGTTTGTCAGTTTTAACTGAAGAAGATTTTTTTTTAGGAAACTTGATACATATGAGTAAAATTAAACAAAAAATTAATTTACCAATTCTGTGTAAAGATTTTTTTGTAGATAAATTTCAGATACCTTTAGCTAAAAGCTATGGTGCTGATGCAATATTAATTATATTAGCAGGTGTCAATGATAATCTAGCAAATGATTTATATGAAGAGGCATTAAGGTTAAATATGTCTATTATAGTTGAAGTACATACTGTTGAAGAAGCGAAGCGTGCATTAAGATTTAAAGATGCTTTGATAGGAATAAATAATAGAAATCTGAAAACTTTAAAAACTGATATAAATACAACTTTTGATATTCATAATGTTTTAATTAATCACTCTGGACCATTAATTTCTGAAAGCGGAATTAAAACAAAGGAAGAACTTTTAGAGCTCTCAAGCAAAACTTCTATTAAAACCTTTTTAATTGGTGAATCGCTTTTAAAAGAATTGAATAATAATTCTATTTTTTCTGTTCTTTAGTCAAATAAATCCCTATTTTATTTGCTTTTTTACTATTGTTAATTGTAGAGAACTTTTGTAGAACAGATTTTGTACGATATTTGTTCTTATGCTAACAAAAAAACAAAAAAACTTGCTTTTATTTATCAACAAGAAGTTGAGAAGCTCTGGCATATCTCCTTCTTATGAGGAAATGAAAGAGTCACTAAATTTAAAGTCAAAATCAGGAATTCATAGATTAATCAGTGCATTAGAAGAAAGAGGATTTATTAAAAGACTAGCTCATAAAGCAAGGGCATTAGAGGTAATTAAATTACCGGAGACAGCTTCGGCAAATGACATTTATAATAGTTTTTCACCAAGTGTCATTAAAGGTGGCTTAGATGATGAAAAACCTATGTCTGATGATGTAGAAGTGCCTGTTTTAGGAAAAATAGCAGCTGGGACACCTGTAGAAGCTATTCAAAATGAAGTCTCAAGAATTCCATTGCCGAATAACTTAGAAAAAAATGGTGATTATTTTGGTCTAAAAGTACAGGGAGACTCAATGATTGAAGCTGGAATTAACGAAGGTGATACTGTTATTATCAAAAGAACTGATACAGCTGATAATGGAAAAATAGTTGTTGCTTTAATTGATGAGCACGAAGCAATGCTAAAAAGAATTAGAAAAAAAGGTAAAGTGATTGCACTTGAAAGTGCAAATAAAAACTACGAAACTAAAATTTTTGGCCCAGATAGAGTTAAAGTGCAGGGCGTATTAGTATCTTTATATAGAAACTTTTAGTAAAATAGTCTAAACATTTTTGATGAAAAAAGTAGCAACAAGATTTGCTCCTTCTCCCACAGGAGCTTTACACATTGGAGGGGTAAGAACAGCACTATTTAATTGGTTGTATTCAAAAAATCAAAAGGGTAATTTTTATTTAAGAATTGAAGATACAGATAAAGAGAGATCTAAAGAAAAGTACAAAGATCAGATTATTCAGTCTCTTAAATGGTTGGGTATTAATCATGATGGAGAAGAATATATTCAATCAAAAAAAATAAGCGATCATATTAAAGTTGCAAATGAATTATTAAAGAATGGTTATGCATATAAATGTTATTGCTCAAATGAAGAAATAGAGGAGCAGAAAAAAAGAGCTAAACAAAAAAAAATACCATACGTTTATGATAGAAAATGGAGAAATAAAGATGAAAAAGAAGCTCCAAAAGATATAAAGCCAGTTTTAAGATTTAAAAGTAAAATAGAAGGTACATCATTATTAAAAGATTTGGTTCAAGGAAATGTTGAAATTGAAAATAATTCTATAGAAGATTTTATTATTTTAAGAAATGACTGTACACCAACATATAATTTATCTGTATCTGTAGACGATCATCAAATGAATATAACACACGTAATTAGAGGAGATGATCACAAAATAAATACTTTTAAACAAATACAAATTTATGAAGCCATGAAATGGGAATTACCTTCTTTTGCGCACATTCCATTAATACATACCATTGAAGGTAAAAAACTCTCCAAAAGAGATCAAGCTTCAACTTTAGATGATTATTCAAAAATTGGAATAATGCCAGATGCTCTTAGAAACTATCTACTTAGATTAGGTTGGTCATTTAAAGACAAAGAAATATTCACACTAGAAGAGAGTATTAAATATTTTAATTTAGAGGGTATTGGAAAATCACCTTCAAAATTGGATATGAGTCGAATTTTATCAATAAATGAACATTACATAAAAAATATGGATGAAAATGATTTATTTAGTCAATTAGTAAATTATTGTCAAACATTTATGAATGAAATTGATAGAAAAAAAAAAGAAAAAATTAAAAATTCATTAGGTATTCTTAAAAATAAGGCCAAAACGTTAGAAGATATATATAATAATTGCAAATATATTGTTAATGATAAAGTAATCTTTAATAAAGAGGATTTGGCATTAATTGATGCGAAAGCAAAAAAGATAATCTCAGAATTTCATACTGAGTTTAAAAAAATTAATGAAATAAATAGAGAAAATTTAGAGCCTATAATTCAAAATTTAATCAAATCCAATGAAACAAATTTTAAAGGTGTAGGACAACCATTGAGAATAGCCTTAACGGGATCAAAATTTGGGCCTGGTATTTATGATATAATCATTTCACTTGGGAAAGATGATGTGGAAAAAAGATTAACTGACAAGGCTATTTCTCAAAATTGAAGCAGCTTCATTTGAAGATGAGGTTTTTGATCTAATACCATCTAAAGTTATATTACATTCTTCTAATTGTTTTTTTGCAATACTTGGATTTTTAAGAATATAACTTACTGAATTATAAATTTCCTTTGCGTTACATTCACTTTGTAATAATTCGGGGATTACCTCCTTGTTATTGATTATATTAATTATATTTGCAAACTTCACATTTACTAATAATTTAAAAATCATAAAATTTATAAAATTTAATTTATAAATTATTATTGAAGGAACATTTGAATTACAAACTTGCAAAGATACAGTTCCGGATTTACATACAGCAAAAATAGAATTTAATAATACTTCTTTTTTAATATTTTCATTTGAAATAACATCAACATTTTCTAAATTTTCATCTTTAATAAAATCAACAATATAATCTTTATTTTCATCTGTTGCATGAAAAACAAAACTATAATTTGACTCTTTTTTATTCATCAGGCTTATAAACTCTATTAAAATTGGTAAGAGAACATTTGTCTCTGATTTTCGACTTCCTGGAAAAATAGATATTATTTTTTTATTTTTGGAAATTAAATTACTAATATCAGTTTTATTGGTACCTATATCTTCAATTAATGGATGACCAACAAATGTATTTTTTATACTTTCTTCTTCAAAATATTTTTTTTCAAAATTAAATAACAAAAGTATGTGATCGATAAATTTTTTTATTTTTTTGACTCTATTTTTTCTCCAAATCCACACTTGCGGAGCAACATAATGAATTGTTTTTATTTTAGGATTTCTTTTTTTGACTATTTCAGCCACTCTTAATGTAAAATCTGGACTATCAACACTAAATAAAATATCTGGGTTAAATTTTAAAATCTCGTCAACTGATTGATTAATTTTTTTTTTTATTTTTAAAAAATTAAATATTACACTAGTAAATCCTAAGTAAGTTATTTCCTTTAATTCAAAGATAGATTTAATGCCAATTTTTTTTAAATGTGAACCACCCACGGATAGATATTCAATATCACTGTAATCATTTTGTAGTTTGGAAATGACAGTTGATGCCAGTTTATCACCAGATGGTTCTCCTGTTAATACAAATATCTTTTTCATTTTACTGAAATAAAGATCCTATTTTTATTGGCAAATTTAATACATTGAATTCTGTCTAAAAAAATATTCTTTTTAGATTTCAAAACTATTCCTTTTAAACCAAATTTTTTACAGTCTTTTAGAGTTTGTAAACCTATAGTTGGTAAATCCATTCTTAAATCTTGTTTTTTTTTTGGAAACTTAATTAATATTCCATTTGAATTTTGTTTTAGTCTAGATAACATTTTTTGTGTTCCCTTATTATCCTCTCTTGCAATAATTTTTCCCTCTTTCACAATTAAAGCCTGAATGTGATCTAAGTTATTTAGTTTACCAAAGTAAGTAATTCCTTTTTTAATAGAATGGTTATCAAGTCTTGAAGGTTTTATTTTAGTATAATTCCCTTTTTTAACAGCTAATTCTGGATTAAAATAAATTGAACTTAGTACCTTAATTCTTTCATTTTTAAGAATCTTTATTATTGATTTAATTATTGCTGCATCGCCTAATTTTGCAGCTCTAATCACACTTGGCATATAATAAATACCTTTTAAATCTAAGCGCAATGTTGAGAATTTTGGCTTTGCTATCTTTCCTGCAAATAAAACCTTGTTTGATTTTTTTTCTTTTATTAGATTAATGATTTGTCCAAATTTACCAATACTTATTCGGTATGAGTTCTTATATTTTTGAAATTTTCCATTTTTTGAAAAATCAATTATAAAATATTTTTTTTGTATTCTTTTGATCTTATTAAGTACAACGTTAGAAAAATCCGTATCTCCTAAAAATAATCCTATCATCTTATTTTGAAAAAGGTGTGCATATTGGCCTTTTTTTATCTTTTTCTAAAAATTCAACTACATCTTTCACTAATTCATTTTTCTTAAGTTTTGTGTCTAATTTTTTTAAATTTTCCGTTAAATTTTCATTTTTAAATATTTCTTTATAAGCTTCAGTTAGAACAATAATTTCTTTATTTGGTATATTTCTTCTTCTCAATCCAACTAAATTTAAACCTTGAAGAATGCTTCTATTTCCATGTACCATTGCATAAGGAATGATATCTCTCACAACTCCACACATGCCACCAATCATCGCAAACTTACCTACTCTTGTGAATTGTTGAACAGCAGAATTTCCACCAATTATTACATTTTTTTCAATATGGACATGTCCTCCTAGAGGAACATTGTTTGCTAAAATTACATTATCTTCTACCAAACAATCGTGAGCTATATGTGATGAAACCATGAATAAACAATTATTACCGACTTTGGTTAATCCACCTCCACCTTTTGTACCTGGATTGATTGTTACATACTCTCTAATCTTATTATAATCGCCAATCTCTAGTTTTGTTTTTTCACCATGAAATTTCAAATCTTGAGGATCACTACCTATTGATGCAAAAGGATAAATCTTGTTACCTTTTCCTATCTTGGTATTTCCTACAATACTGACATGAGATTGGATTATTGAATTTTCTCCAATTTCAACGTTTGGACCTATTATGGTATAAGCACCTACACTTACGTTTGCTGAAACTTTAGCCTTAGGATCAATAATAGCAGTTTTATCTATCATTTGTTATCTTTTAAAAAATCTTTCAAACTTTTAGCTGGATATCCCATTACCTTAGAGTTACTTGGGACATCTTTAATTACTCCACTACCACCACCTATTTGAACATTTTCACCAATCTTTATATGTCCTGATATTCCAGCTTGACCACCAATCATTACTTTGTTTCCTAGAGTTGAGCTACCAGCAAAACCTACTTGACCAGCTATAATACAATTATCGCCAATCTTAACATTGTGCGCAACATGAATTTGATTATCAAGGAATGTATTTTTACCAATTATAGTATTTGACATAGATCCACGATCAATTGTACTACCACATCCTATTTCAGAGTTTTCATTAATAAGAACAATACCGATTTGAGGGTATCTATAATTGGATTTTTTATCAGGAAAAAAACCAAATCCTTTTTTTCCAATTATACAACTATCTAAAATATGAACATTGTCTTTAACTATAGTATTTCTCAATATCACATTAGATCCTATTGAACAATTATTTCCAATAATAACATTTTTTTCGATTATTGTGTTATGTCCAATAGAACATTTGTTTCCTATTTTAACATTCTTACCAATCAATACATTATTGCCATGTTTTACTTTTTTCTTGTAATTTGTTTTCTTTATTTCTTTAACAGTAATATCAAAATCATCAACAATAGACTCCGGATAAAAAAAACTAGTAATTTTAGAGGTAGAAACTAAAACATTATCTACAATAATTTTGTTACAAACTTTTGGTAAAAAATCTTTTAAATTTTCTGTTGTTATACAAAAAAGAGCTTTTGTTTTAGATGCTAATTCAAAGTATTTTCGAGAATGAAAAAAAGTAATATCTTTTTTTGATGCACTTGAAAGATCTTTGATATCTTCAACTTTTATATTTTTATATAAACTATTAGTTTTGATATTTATTTCTTTTAAAAGTTTATTAATCTCAAAAGGTCCATAATTTTTAAAAAAAGGATTTGACATGTTGATTATTTATCAAACCCTTGTTTTTTTTTTACTCAATAATTATTACTAATTATTTTCTATCAACAATAGTAGCAGACCATTGTGCATCTGCCATTCTTTTGCCTTCAACAAATGCTTCTCCTTTATATTTCCAAACTCTTCCATGAGATCTAATAGCTTCAATATTTAATTCTAATCTACAATCTGGAATAACTGGATTTCTAAATCTAGCTTTTTCAACACTCATTAGAAAAACTAATTTATTTTCATAAGTTTTTTTGTCTATGCCGTGTGCAGTTAAAGCTGCAGCAGCTTGACCAAAGGCTTCTACAATCAGAACACCAGGCATAACTGGTTGGCCAGGGAAGTGCCCATTAACGTAAAATGCATCTTTTTTTACATTCATAATTGCAGTAGCTGATTGTAATTTTTTAATATTTTTTAATTCATCTATTAGCAACATTGGTTCACGATGTGGTAACAGATCTAGTATTTGTGACTTATTCAAATTCATTTAATTTACTTTAATAGTTTTTATCTTTTTATTAAATATTTCTAAAATATTTTGTGAAATATCAAGATTTGTTTTACCAATAAGTATATTTTCTCTTTTTAAAATAAGACTTATAGAATTTTCTTTTGCATATGACTCTAAAATAGGAGTTAAATAATTATAAAATTCTCCTCTAGCCTTTAACTGAAAATTTGTTAGATTTGAATTATTTTCTCTTATTTTTTTGTTATATTCTTTAAAATCATTTTCTAATTTAATAATTTTACTTTTAAAATCTTCGTCTGATAAAACATTTTTTTGTGCAATTATTTTTTCTTTATCTGTATCAAATTTTTTTTGCATTTTTTTTAGTTCATCTAAATTTTTTTTTTGTTTATCTTTAACTTGTTTAATTATTTTTTTTCCTGCCTCTGAATTATCAAAAATTTTATTTAGGTCTATAAATGCAATATTTTCTGCTTTAGAAACATCAAAATTAAAAAAAATTAATAAAATTGAAGAAATGTGAATTAAATTTTTTAATTTCATCTAAATTAAAAAGTGGTACCTAAATTAAACCTAAATGTCTCAGTTTTGTCAGTATTTTTTTGAGTGATTGGTGCAGTCCATGAAAAACTTAAAGGTCCAACAGCTGTTAATAAGTCTAAAGAAATACCTGTGGAACTTCTAATAAAATTAGAATCATCTATAGCACTACTATAATCAACACCCCAAACATTTGCGACATCAACAAAATAAGAAATATCTATATTTTCAACTGTAGTAAATAAGCCTGGTAAATTTGTAGCAAAATTTAATGCAGTCACATAATTACCTCCAATAAAATCTTCATTATCGATTGGACCAACTTTGTTTCTTTCAAAACCACGCAATCTATTGTAAGGAATATATCCTCTTTTTGAAATTCTCACATCATTATCATTGCTTAAAGTATGAACACTACTTAAATATAAACTTGCCATCCCAACCATTCCTGAGGTTTCATTAAGAGTTTTGTATTTAGTCGCGGTAAAGGTATTTTGAATCTCTTTATTATCTGAGATAATAGGTAGTGTCTGATAAAATGATGTTTTATAACCACTTGTTGGACGATAAGAAGAGTCTCTCAAGTCATAATTTAAATTATAATTAAAGTAAAAATCATCGTATGATCCTTCTTGTTTTTTTAAATTAGTGGATGCAGATGAATTAGTTTCCAAATCCTCAAAATCTAATGAAATTTCAGGATTAAAAAAAAGATTTTCATATTGTTCAAATTCAGTTCCTAAACTAAAACCTTTATTAGAGACCTCATAACCAAAATCTTTCATACGATCTGTAGTGTCTGCTCTAACAGAAGTAAATAAAGTGTTGTCAGTATAAGCAAAATTTGGTTTACTATAAATAAACTTTCCCTTAAGGGATTCATCAGTTATCTCAATACTTGTATTTAAGTTAATACCCTTACCAAGAAAGTTTTTTTCTGTTATACCCCCACCTATGGTACCACCAGATGAACCATATCCAGCACCCATTGAAATTTCACCAGTTGGTTGTTCCTCAACTGATATATTTATTATTTTTAAATTTTCATTACTTCCATTAACTACCTCGGTCTTTACATTTTTAAAAAAACCTAGTGATCGTAGCTTATTTATAGATTTAGAGAATAATACTTCATTTAATGGATCACCTTCATCAACGATTAGTTGATTTCTTATTACTTCTTCGATTGTGTTGTAGTTTCCAAAAACATTAATACGCTCTACATAATATTTTTCACTATCTTTAATTTTAAAATCAAAGTTGATCTTATTATTTTCAACTACTGTTTCCTCAACTTCAGCATTTATAAAATCATATAGTTTTTGAGAAGCAATTATATCGATCTCTTTTAGAATAGTATTAACTTTATTGATACTATATTTTTCATTTTTTAATTTACTAAATAACTTTTCGATTTTCTTAAAATCATCTTTTCTATAGTCATCAGGTAAAGATAAAACTATATCATTAAAAAAGTATTTTTCTCCAGCTTCAATATTAAATATTAGTTTAAATGATCCTTTTTCATCTAATTCAGCAAATGAATTTAAAACTTCAACATTGTAGTAACCTTCATTTTTATAAAAGTTTTCTAAAAGTCTTTTGTCTAAATTTACTAAATTTTCATTTAAATAAACTTTTTTAGAAACAAATTTCCAAAATTTGTGTTCTTCGGATGCTATAACTTCAAGAAGTTTTTTATCTTTAATTTTTTTATCACCTATAAATTGAATTTCTTTTATTTGAGCCTTCTCGCCTGGGTCAATATCGATATTCAATTCAATAGAATTTAATTCTTTGTTTTCAATATACGAAGTATCAATTTTCACAAAGTAATATCCAGAAGATTTAAAAATATTTTTAATGAGATTTATATCTCTATTTAAGAAATTTTCTGAAAATGACATTCTATTCTTTAATGAAATTTCTTTTTGAATTTTTTCCAGAATTTTTTTATTTTTTATTCCTCTTAGTTCAATTTTTTCAATTATAGGATTTTCAACTAAAGTAATTTTTAATAAACCACTTTTAATTGAAAGGGAAATATTACTAAAAAAATTTGTTTCATAAAGTTTTTTTAATGTGTTGTTTAAATCATTTTTTGTAAAATCTTTGTTTAATTTAATATTACCTAAAACAACTATTGTTTCTTTTGATATTCTTTTATTACCTGATACATCAATATCATTGATAATTTCACTATTCACATTTGTAGAAATAAGAAAAGATAAAAATATAGCTTTAATAAAAAATTTATTCATAAAAAAATAACTTATATACCTAATGAGGATAATTTTAAACTTACATAATCCCTTAATTTATAAATTTCATGAGCATTTTTGGGTCTGATTCTCTTGTATTTTTGAAATTCTTTTAAACTTGAAAATATACTAATAAACTTAATCAATTTGTTAAAATTTATTTTTTTTTCTAAAAATTTATAAACAAAAAAATCATTCACAGTAATTAAAACAGTTTCGTAAAGTGAATTATTTTTTGGTAATTTCTTTAATATTTTCACTAAAGGAAATTTTTCTAAATCTATTGGTTTTAAATTTAAGTTATTAATAATTTCTAAATTAATCGATTTGGAACTATCATCTTTTAAAATACTTTCGTAGATTGAGTTCAATATTGGAATTTTCATATCAGGCTCATGCATTAATAATTTGACTAATCCATTTTTAAAATTAACAATTGCATGCAGATAAGACTTTGGATGTGTTAGAATTGATATTTTGTCATAATCAATATTAAAAATATTTTTTGCTTCTATCACTTCAAAAACTTTATTCATCAAAGTTGCAGAATCAATTGTAATTTTTTTACCCATTTTCCAGTTGGGATGTTTAAGTGCTTGACTGGGTTTAATTTTAAAAAACTTTTTTTTAGGAAAATTCAAAAAAGGACCACCGGATGCTGTTATATAAATTTTATTGATTTCTTTTTTATTCACTGAATTAATTAATGAATAAATTGAAAAATGCTCTGAATCAACAGGTATAAAATCTGTTTTATATTTTTTTAATTCTTTTGAAATTAAATTCCATCCACAAATAATTGCTTCTTTGTTTGCAACTAAAATTTTTTTTGTAAATTTGATTGATTTTAAAGTTGGTTTAAGACCACTTAATCCAGTAATTGAACTCATTATAAAGTCATTTTTCTTTTTAAATATCTTATTGAAATTATTAAAATCATTGTAAATCTTTATTTTTGAATTTTTAAATCTAATTTGTGCTTTTTTAAAAGATCTTGAGTCTGTAATAATTATATTTTTAACTTTAAATTCTTTCGCTTGTTTAAAAATTTTTTTAACATTTCTATTTGTTGAAAGTAAATTTATTTCAAAATTCTTTTTATCTCTTTTAATAATCTTTAAAGTACTTTCTCCAATTGAACCTGTTGAACCTAAAATTGAAATTTTTTTTTTCATTATGATAAATTACCTGTTAATTCAATTAAATAAAAAATTGGAAAAGCAAAAATCATACCATCTATTCTGTCTAATAGACCACCATGACCAGGTATAATCTTTCCAGTATCTTTGACTTTTGATAATCTTTTAAAATAAGAAATTGCTATATCTCCAATTTGACTCACAGTTGAAATTAAAATAGTGATTATAAACCACTCTAAGTTTACTGTCTGATTAATCCAATTAATAAAAAATAATAAAAATATAAGTGATAAGAAATATCCTCCTATCATACCTGAATAGGTTTTGTTTGGACTTATTCTTATTAACTTAGGTCCTTTAAATAATTTCCCAAATATATAACCTCCAATATCAGTAGATGCACAAACCAAAAGAACAAAAATCAAGAGATATGAATCTGAAATTTCATAGAATGTATAAAATGAAAATATTAAGAACAAACTTCCAAAAAATTTAAGTTCTATTTTTTTAACCATATTATTCCATTCATAAATAGAAACAAAAAAGCAAATCAATGTAAAAAAAATAAGATAGAAAGACCCAGCAAATATGAAAAATAATGCTAAAGGTAATAATATTATTGAACTTAATATTCTTTTTTTTAATTCTTTACCAATCATATTTTTCCAAAATTCCGTTTAATTATTTTATATTTTTTAATTATCTTATTATAATCTTTTACATTAAATTCTGGCCATAATTTCTTTTCAAAGAAAATTTCTGAATAGGCTAATTGCCATAAAAGAAAATTACTTAATCTTTTTGTATTTCCAGTTCTAATAAGCAAATCAGGATCTGGTACATCTGCTGTTTGAAGATATTTTCTTAGATTTTTTTCATTGATTTTTGCTTTGTTTTTTTGAAGATTTTTAAAAGCATTTAATAATTCAAATTTTGACCCATAATTCAAAGCTAAATTTATCTGTAATTTTTTATTTTTTAATGTTTTTTTTTCTGCAGTGTTTAAGAGTTGATTTAATTTCTTTGAAAAATTTTTATTACCAATTATTTTAAGTTTTATATTTTGTTTATGAAGTTCATCTAATCTATTATTTAAAAAACTTTCTAATAAACTAAATAAAAAATTTATTTCTTTTTTGGGTCTTTTCCAATTTTCTGTTGAAAATGCGTATAAAGTTAAAAAACCAATTTTATTTCTAATTGTCTCTTTAATTACTTTTTCGACAGTAATTAAGCCAGCTTTATGTCCAGCATTTCTTGAATTTTTATGTTTAAGGCCCCATCTCCCATTACCATCCATGATAATGGCTACATGATTTAATGGGTTCATATTGTCATTATTTCTTTTTCTTTAGATGAAACTTTTTCATCAACTATAGCTATATGCTTATCAGTAATATTTTGTACATTTTTCTCAAAAGATTTTTCTTCATCCTCACCAATTTCTTTTGATTTTAATAATTTTTTTAATTCCTCATTAGCGTCTCTTCGAATATTTCTTATTGAAATTTTACATTTTTCACCCATTGATTTAATTAATTTTTTTAATTCTGTTCTTCTCTCCTCATTTAATTCAGGTATTGGCAATCTTAAAAGTTGGCCATCAATTTGTGGATTCAAACCTAATTCAGATTTTTTAATTGCGGCATCAACTAAAGCAACATTATTTTTATCCCAAACTTGTATATTTATCATTCTTGGTTCTGGCGTTGTTATAGTTCCTATCTGATTAATTGGCATTTGTTGACCATAAACATCAACTTTTATAAGATCTAACATTGCTGAGTTTGCTCTTCCTGTTCTTAAAGAAGATAACTCTTTTGAAAAAACTTCAATAGCTTTATCCATTTTTTGACTATGAGACTTCTCATCAAACATTATTCGCCTATTTTAATTCTGCTAAATTCTTTAATTTTTAAATCATTAATAGCAAGTTCTTTAATTATATCTTGAACTTTCTTTTTTGGTTCCATAACCCAGGCTTGTGTTAAAAGAGAATTTTCCTCTTTAAATTTGTTCATTTTACCTAAGCTAATTTTTTTAGCAATTTCCTCAGGTTTTCCCGAATTCTTAAGTTCTTCAGTAACTAATTCTTGTTCTTTATCAATAATTGATTTCTCAATTAAGTTTGATTCTAAAGCTAATGGATTAGATGCAGCTATATGCATAGAAAGTTGTTTTCCGAATGTTTTTACTATATCTGAATTATCTTTGGTTTCTAGGGACACAACTACAGCAAGTTTAGCTAAATTATCTTTCACAATAGTGTGTAAATATTGATAATTTGTTGACGAAGAATTAGAAATTGTTTTAGTTTTTCCAATAGTTATTTTTTCACCAATTTTTGCTATCAAAGCAACTAGATTATTTTCTACTGTGACTCCGTTTTTCATTTTAGTCTTCTTTAACTCTTCAATATTTGAATTTTTTTCGTTATTTATTTCGCTAATTTCTTTAACAAAACTTACAAAAAATTCATTTTTTGCTACAAAATCAGTTTCACAATTTACTTCTATAATAGATGTTTTTTTTTCATCACCACTTACAGCAACAACTCCCTCTTTTGCATCTCTAGACATTTTTTTTGAAGCTTTTGATATTCCCTTTACTCTTAAAATTTCAACAGCCTTATCTAAATCGCCTTTTGATTCCTTTATTGCTAAATTACAATCTTTAAAACCTGCTCCTGTAGCTTCTCTTAACTTTTTAACTTTTTCTATATCACTCATGTTAGTTTAATTTTGAATCTTTGGTTTTAGAGAACTTTTTTTCTAATTTTTCTCTATCAACTTCCTGAACGGTTTTTGTTTTTTTATTGGTTTCATCTTTTTTCTTATCGTTAATTGGTGTTGATTTTTTAGCTGATAGGATTGTTTCCTTAATTAAATTACAATAAAGATCAATAGATCTTCTTGCATCATCATTTCCTGGTATTGGGTAGTCAATACCATCAGGATTAGAATTACTATCTAAAATAGCAATTATTGGAATTCCCAGTTTTACTGATTCCTGTATCGCTAAAGACTCATAGTTAGTATCTATTATAAAAACAAGATCAGGTACTTTTTTCATTTCTGAAATTCCACCTAAAGATCTCTGAAGCTTGTCTTTTTTTACGCTCATTTTTAATAACTCTTTTTTTGTAAATCCTCTATTTTCTGAAACCAAATCAGTTTCTAATTTTTTTAATTTTTTTATTGAGTTTGATATTGTTCCCCAGTTAGTCAACATCCCACCTAACCATCTATAATTAACAAAATACTGATCAGTATCTTTTGCTAGGTCTGCAATAGCTTCAGAGGCCTGTTTTTTGGTTGATACAAATAAAATCTTTCCGTTATTTGAGATTGTTTCATAAACTTTTTCTAAAGCAACTTTTGTTAATTCAAGGGTTTGAGTTAAATCTATAATATGAATTGAATCTCTTTTTCCAAAAATATATTTTTTCATTTTTGGATTCCATCTTAAAGTTTTATGACCTAGATGAACGCCTGCTTCTAATAATTGTTGTATTGTTACGTTAGGTATCTTCATATTTATTCCCGGTTGAGCCACCACAGTAATTTCCATTTAAGGACCGGAGGTATAAAACCAACAACTGTGTGCGTGTTAATTTAAATTTTCCATTATTTACAAAGAATTTTATAAATAAACAAGCTTAATTTAGTTAATTATAGCTGATATTTCCTTATTTCTTATTAAATTTAAAGTTTTTCTATCTATATTTCTTCTATTTTGTAATTGAAATTGTAAGGCATTATTTTCATTGTGAATTTTTAAATTTACTAAAGTATTACCACTTTGAGTTAAAATATTTGAAATTTGATTTAAATCTTTAATTGATTTTAAATTTATTGTTACCTCATCTAAGGGCTTTGAAATTAAATCAGTTAAAGAAACTATTTTTTGTACATTAATTCTTTTAAATCTATTTTGTTCATCACTAAAAGATTTAGTTAAGGTTAAAATAAAAGATTTACCCTCTTTCAAAATCTTACGGTTTGCCTCAAGTTGATCTGAAAAAATGAATAATTCAAAGACATTTGATAAATCAGTTAATTTCAATACTGCATAGGAATTTCCCTTTGCTGTTTTTCTTTCTTGAATCTTTAAAAGCGTCGCTGCTATGTTTCCTTCATTTAAATCAATATTATTAAATTTTCGGTAATCAATGATTTTATAATCAAAAAAGGTATCTTTAAATTGATTTAGAGGATGATCTGAAATAAAAAAACCAACAGACTCAAACTCTTTAGATAATCTTTCTTCAAATTTCCAATCATCAACTGATTGAAGTAAATTTTCTTGTTCAATAGTTTCACCAAAAAGGTCAATTTGGTTTGCAGATTTATTCTCAAATAAATTTTTTGATTTTGTAATTAAATTAGGTATTGAAATAAATAATGATTTTCTATTTTTATTGATCTTATCAAAAGCTCCGGCTTTTACCAATCCTTCTAGTTGTAATTTATTTATATCTTTTGGATTAATTCTTTCAACAAAATCATTTATTGATTTAAATTTTCCATTAATAAGTCTTTCATTGACAATATTAGATATTGCTTCAAAACCTACAGCTTTAATAGCTCCTAATGCGTAGAAAAATTTATCACCTTCAGTTTTAAACTCTGCAAAACATTCATTAATGTCTGGTCTGACTATATCTATTTTAAGTCTTTTTAATTCCTCATAAAATTCATTTAATTTATTTTGATTTGAAATATCCATTGACATTGATGCAGCAATAAACTCTTTAGTAAAATAGGTTTTCAAATAGGCGGTTTGATAAGAAATTATTGCGTAAGCGGCTGCATGACTTTTATTAAAACCATATTCAGCAAAAGGTTCGATCTTTAAAAAAATTCCTGCTGCAACTTCTTTATTGATACCATTTTTTACAGCACCAGTAATAAAGTTTTGTTTTTGTTTTTCTAATTCTGCTCTTTTCTTTTTTCCCATAGCTCGTCTTAGAATATCGGCTTGACCAGCTGTAAATCCTGATAATTTTTGAGCAATTTGCATTACTTGTTCTTGATAAATGATTACTCCATATGTAGGTTTTAATATTTCCTCAAGTAAAGGATGAAGATAATCTGGTTTTTGTCGACCATGTTTGCAATCATTATACGTTGGAATATTGCTCATTGGCCCTGGTCTGTATAATGCAACTAAAGCAATTATATCTTCAATATGATTTGGTTTCATTTGTATGAGTGCGTCTCTCATACCTGTACTTTCAATTTGAAATAACCCAACTGTTTTTCCAGAAGATAATAAATCAAAGACCTTTTGATCCTCGTAATTTATATTTTCAATATTAAAATCTTTATTACTTTTTCTAACTAATTTTTGTGTATTATTTATTACAGTTAAAGTTTTTAATCCTAAAAAATCAAACTTTATCAATCCTGCATTTTCTGCTGAATACATGTCGAATTGCGTTGATGGTAATAATAAATTAGCAGTAGGATCTTTGTATAAAGGTACAACTTCTGTTAAATTTTTATCAGCTATGACAACACCTGCAGCATGTGTTGCAACATTTCTGTTCAAACCTTCAAGCTTCAAAGAAAGATCGGTTAATTTTTTAACTCTGGCATCTTCATTCATTAATTTTTGAAGTCGAGGCTCACCTGCTATGCATTCTGTTAAATTTTGAGGTCTAGATGGATCAAATGGAATCATTTTTGAAATAGCATCTACAAAACCATAAGATAACCCCAATACTCTGCCGACATCTCTTATTACCATTCTTGCCTTTAATTTTCCGAATGTAATTATATGTGCAACACTATCTTTGTATTTTTTAGTCAAATATTCTAAAACTAAATCTCTTTTTTCTTCACAAAAATCAATATCGAAATCTGGCATTGATATTCGATCAGGATTCAAAAATCTTTCAAAAATTAAATTAAATTTTATTGGATCAACATCGGTAATAGATAAACACCATGCTACCAAGGACCCCGCACCCGAACCTCGACCAGGACCAACTGGTATATCGTTTTTTTTTGCCCATTTTATATAATCAGACACGATCAAAAAATAACTAGCGTATTTCATTTCAATGATGATATCTAATTCATGATATAATCTATCTTTATATCTTAAATAATTTTCATTTGATGAGATTTCACTTTCTTTTAATTTGAATATATTTTTGAACTTATCTGTCAATCCAGCTAACGCTTCTTTTTTTAGTATATCTTCTGCATTGCCACCTTTTTCAGAGCTTATGTTTGGTAATATTGGTTTTGAAGAATAAGGTTTAAAGTTGCAACGAAATGGAAAATTATAGTTATTCTCTAAAGCTTCTGGTAAATCTGAAAACAATTCTGACATTTCAACATCATTTTTAAAATAATGTTGATCACTTAATTTAAGTCTATTTTTTTCATTAATATAAGTTTTGTTTTTTATACATATCAAAGCATCATGAGCTTCGTACATATCTTTTTTCAAATAAAAAACTTCATTAGTTGCAATTATTGGTATTTCTAATTCCTTAGATTTAGATAAATTAAATTTTTCAAAATCGATCTCATTAAAGTCATTGTGTCTTTGTATCTCTAAATAAAATCTATTTTTAAATTTGAATTTAAGTTTTGAATATAAATCTTTAATTTCTTCAAATTTTCCCTTTTCAAATAAATCACCAAAAAAACCAAAAATAGTTCCACTAAAAATAGCAACCCCTTCACTATCATTAAGTAATTCCTCAAAATTTAAGTGTGGATCTAGTAATTCATTTTCATTCAGAAATGATTTTGATGATAATTGAATTATTCTTTTATATCCATGTTCGTTTAATGCATAAAGTGGTAAAAGACCAAACGCATCTTTAAATTTGAAATTTACTTGTGTCCCAATAATAGGTTGAGTTCCAGCTTTAGAAATTTTTTCAGCAAATTCTAAAGCACCACATAAATTTGTCGTATCACAAAGCCCCAAAGATCTTATCTTATGATCTTTTGAATAATCTTTTAATTCATCAATTTTAATAGCTCCTTCACAAATAGAATATTGCGAGTGTATTTTAAGATGGTTAAAATTTTGGATTTTAGACTCAGCCATTAATGGTTTTTATACTACCATTAACCATTTCCAATAAGCAATCTGCCTTATTTGCAAAAAATCTATTATGAGTTGCAAAAATTATTAATCTGTCAGAATTTAACTGACTTTTTAAAAGTTGAAATATTTCTTTGGCAGTATCAAAGTCTAAACTACCTGTTGGCTCATCAGCTAAAATAATTTGAGGGTTATTGATAACAGCTCTAGCGATAGAAATTCTTTGTTTTTCACCACCAGATAATTGAGAAGGATAATGATCTAATCTATTTGCTAATCCAACTTTTTTTAATAAATTTTTTGCTCTATCTTTAGATAGTTGTTTATTATTACCAGCTGCAAGGCTAGCTAAATAAACATTTTCTAGTGCTGTAAAGTCAGGTAATAAATTATCTTGTTGATATATAATGCCGATCTTATTAGCTCTTAATATATCATTTTTTTTTAGGTTCATAAAATCTACTTGTTTTTTTTCGAATGAGATAAATCCTGACGTAGGCCTATCAATTAAAGATAACAAATTTAATAAGGTTGATTTGCCAGATCCAGATGGTCCCATCAAAGAATAAATTTTTCCTTTTCTAAATTTGTATGAAATTTTTTTTAAAACTTTAACTTTTTTAAAATTATCAAATGATTTACTTATATTAGAAAGTTCTATTAAATCACTCATATTTTAATGCTTTAATTGGATCTAGTTTAGCAGCTTTAAGAGCTGGAAATATTGAAACTATAATTGTTATAAAAATTGAACATAAAGAAATTAAAAATATTGATAAAGGATTTATTTCCGAGGGCATAGTGCTTAGAAAATATATTTCTTCAGGAAATAAACTAATATTAAATACTGAACTAAGAAATTGCCTTAAGTTTTCTACATACATAGAAAAAGTTAATCCTAAAATAATTCCAAAAATTGTTGCAGAGGTTCCAATTATTATACCAATTAAAAAAAAAATCTTAATAATTGATTTATTTAAAACTCCAATAGATTTCAAAATTGCAATGTCTCTTGTTTTATTTTTAACTAAAATTGTCAAACCTGAAATGATATTAAATGCAGCAACAATTATTATTAATGATAGAATTATAAACATTACATTTCTTTCAACTTTTAAAGCTGAAAATAAAGATTTGTTCATATCAGACCAAGAGAAAATAAATTCATTTGGAAAAATTTTCTGTACTATCATTTTTTGTTTGTCGATATTTTGAGGGTTTCTTAAGTAAATTTCCAAATTTCTTTTTTGTGGATCTAAATCTATAAATTCCTCCAAAGTTTCTAAGTTCATAAAGACTACATTGGTATCAAAGTCTACTAAACCACTTTCAAATAAAGATGAGATTTTAAAAGTTTTTTGTTTAGGTAAATTTCCTATTATAGTTTTAACTCCTGATGAAGACATTAGTGTTATGCTATCACCAATTTTTACGTCTAAAATGAAGCTTAATTCTTTTCCAATTGATATAGAATTCTTAACTAGACTATTTTTATCCCCAATAAAAGTTTGATCTTGAATAATTTTTATCTTTGAAAAGTCTTGATTTGAATATCCTCTTAAAACTATACCTTTTGAAATATCATTATTCAAAATAATTGCCTCTCCAGAATTACTCAGCATCAAATTTTCACTTATTAGTTTTAAATCTTTATTTTTTATTTTATCTAGATCAATTTTATATTCGTAGGGCTTTACAGTTACATGAGCATTGAAACCAACAATCTTATTTATTAACTCAGTCCTAAATCCATTCATGACTGACATAACTACTATTAAAACCGCAACACCTAATCCAATTCCAATAAATGAAAAAATTGAGATAATATTCAAAAAACCATCATTTTTTCTGGTTTTTAAAAATCTAAAAGTAATTTCTTTTTCTAATTGAGAAATCAATTTTTTACTTTTTGTTCATAAATTATCTTGATGATAGCTTGTAACTTAAATTTTTGAGTATCTTTTCCTACTTCTTTAAATTCTAATAAATCACCATCTGTGTGTTTGCCAATGATAATTTGATAAGGTGCACCAATTAAATTCATTTTTTTTATTTTTGATGAAAAGTTTTCATCAGTATCATCTACTATTGCATCAATATTATTTTTCTCAAATTCTAAATAAATTTTATTTGCTTTATCTAATGCAGTATTATCATTTTTATTTATCATAGGAATTATCGCAATATCATATGGTGCAACAGAAATTGGCCATTTCATGACTTCATTCTTTTCATCATATTTTGCCTCAATAATTGCCCCTACTAACCTCGATACACCTATTCCATAAGACCCCATTTTAACAAAATCTTTTTTTCCCCCTGGTAAATCAACTGATGCACCCATTGGTTTTGAATATTTGTCTCCAAAATAAAAAATATGTCCTACTTCAATACCCTTTGTTATAAGTCTATTTTTTTCAGAAACATTATTTTCAAAATCATCTTTTTTAAATTTTTCATCAGTCACTGAATAGAATTGCTCATATTTTTTTCTCATTTCTAGCAAAGAATTTTTTTCTAATTTTGCATCATCAGTATTTAATTCAAAAACTCTTTTATCAGTGAATATCTTACTTTCACCTGTTTCAGCCAAAATTATGAACTCATGAGAAAGACTTCCTCCTATAGGACCTGTTTCAGCTGCCATCGGAATAGCGGTAAGATCTAACCTTTTGAAAGTTTTTAGATAAGATAAGAAAAATTTATTATACGAAAAATTTGCTTCTTCATCAGATACATCAAATGAATATGCATCTTTCATATAAAATTCTCTACATCTCATTATTCCAAATCTTGGTCTAATCTCGTCTCTAAATTTCCACTGAATATGATATAAAAGCTGTGGTAAAGATTTATAAGATTTTATTGAGGATCTAAATATATCAGTCACTAATTCTTCATTAGTTGGTCCATAAAGCATTTCTCTATCTTGACGATCTTTAATTCTTAACATTTCCTCACCATAATCTTCATATCTCCCACTTTCTTTCCAAATCTCACTAGATTGAATTGTAGGCATTAATATTTCTTGAGCACCAATTTTATCTTGTTCTTCTCTAACGATCTTTTCAATTTTTTTCATAACCTTAAAACCAAGTGGTAACCATGAATAAATTCCTGCTGATGACTGTTTAATCATTCCAACTCTAAGCATTAATTGATGAGATTTAATTTTCGCTTCTGAAGGGTTATCTTTTAAAATAGGTATAAATGATTTTGAAATATACATGTTAAGAGATTATATTTCTTAAGTTCAAATATTCAAACTTCATTAATAAATAAATTATAACGAATAAAAGAGTTGATATTACAGTACAATAAATGAATTTTTTTAACATTTTAGGATTTTCTGGTGACCCCGGATCCTCACCCTCAATTTTTTTTATCTTAATTCTATCCACATCAATGGGTAAAATAGCAAAAAAAATAATCCACCAAATGATTATATAAATTATGGCTAAGCCTGTAATACTCATTAAATGTTAACTAGATTGATATTAGTAAAAGGTTTTTTTCCAGTTTTTTCTTTAGTAAATCTTCGCGATGCAATTTTCAATGCATCGATAAGATTATGTGCTTGACCTTTATTTCCTAGCTTAAATGTTCTCGTAGTTTTTTCAATTTCTTCCTCTAAACCATAAATAAATTCATCAGTTTCATATATAGGCAGTCCTCTAAATGTAATTATTGGATTATTGTGTATATTTCCTTTTGGTGTAATCAAAATTGTAATTTCAAGATAACCATTTGTGCCTAAATTTTTTCTATCTTTTATAGATTGAGAATTCTCCTCTACACTAACATTTCCATCTAAATACAATCTACCACTTGGAGCTTTGTCGTAAACCTCGGGATGATCACCTGGAGCTAATTTTACAATATCACCATTTTCTACTTGTACTGGATATGGTACCTGCATTTCTTTTGCAAAATTAATATGTTCTATCATATGCCTGTGTTCACCATGAACTGGTATTACGCATTTAGGTTTTACCCAATTATACATATCTTTTAAATCTTCTCTATTTGGATGACCAGATACATGAATAAATTCACTTTCTTCTGAAATTACTTCTATTCCATCTTTTACTAATTGGTTATGAAGCTTGTAAAGTTTTTTTTCATTCCCTGGTATTATTTTTGAAGAAAAGATAACAGCATCATCTTTTTCAATAAAAACATCAGGATGAGTATAATTAGAAATTCTCATCATCGCCCCCATCGGTTCTCCTTGACTTCCAGTACAGAGATAAACTATTTTTTCTCTAGAAATATTTTTTGCTTCTCTTGGATCTATTGGATCAATTGTGTTTTTTAAATATCCACATTGTCTTGCAGCTTTATATATTCTGTGCATTGATCTGCCTACTAAAGAAATCTGTCTCCCAGTTTTTTCAGCACAATAAAAAGCAGACTCCATTCTTGCAACATTTGATGCAAAAGAGGTAATTATTACTCTTTTTTTTAATCTACTCATAATATTGAGCATGTTTTTTCTTACATCTAATTCAGATCCTGATCTACCAGCGCTAAACACATTAGTTGAGTCACATATCATAGCAAGAACGCCTTGATCACCAATTTCTTTTAATCTTTTTGAATTTATCTCATCTCCAATTAACGGGTTAGGATCAACTTTCCAATCACCAGTATGTAAAACAACACCTGCTGGTGTTTGAATTTTTAGTCCATTAGGTTCCAAGATAGAATGTGTTAGTGTAATATATTCTATATCAAAAGGATCTAATTTGACCTTTCCATTTAGTTCTACAATTTTTAAGTCATTAGTTATATCTATATGTTTTTCTTTAAACTTTTCTCTAATTAAAACAGCTGTAAATGGTGTTGCATAAATTTTACAATTTAATTTAGGCCATAAATGAGCAACAGCACCAATATGATCTTCATGAGCGTGTGTTAATATTATACCTAAGAGATTTTCTTTTTTTTCCTGAATAAATCCTGGATCTGGATAAATTAAATCAATTCCTGGAATAGTATCATCAGCAAATGTTACACCAATATCTACCATGATCCATTTGTGGTCTCCTGGATGGCCATAACCAAATAAATTCATATTCATTCCAATTTCGCCAGACCCACCTAAGGGACAAAATAAAAATTCATTTTTCATATCATTTTATAAGTTTTGAAGCTTTTATAAGTCCATTAATTGTAATATCAAAATTTTGTTTTGTTTTTGTCTTAATTGAATTCTTAAATAATTCTGAAAAACCACCGGTAATAATTATTTGAAATGATTTTTTTGTCTCTTTCTTAATTAAATTAATAAGATTGTCAATTAATCCAGCATATCCCCAGAAAAAACCAGATCTTACAGCTGATTTTGTATCTTTTCCAATTACTTTCGATATTTTTTTAAGATTTATTCTTGGTATCAATGAAGCTTTATCAGAAAGAGTATTCAATGATAAGTTTATTCCTGGTGAGATAATTCCACCTTTGTAATTATTTCCAATTAAAACATCAAAAGTAGTAGCTGTTCCAAAATCTAAAATTATAAAATTTTTATTTTTAGTAGAAACACTAATAGCATTTGCTAATCTATCGGAACCGACCTGCTTATAATTTACGTCTATTTCTAAAATTGATCTTAAATTTAATTCTTTTAATTCATAACACTTAATTTTTGTTTTTTTCTTAAAATAATCTTTTATTTCTTTAAAGGTAGATGGTACCACGCTACAAAATAATATTTTATTTACTTGAGAAAAATTAATTTTTTTAAAATATTTGTTTAAAACATATTTTTTTTTTCCTTTTGAAGTTATTAAAAATTTTTTAATAATCTTGTTATCATTAACTAAACAAATCTTTGTTTCTGTGTTTCCAATATCACCTAATATTATCATTTAAATAATTTTATAATACTTTGATAAAAATTTCTCAAAAGATATTTTCAATTCCTTTTCTATTTTTTTTTTATTAATCTTTTTATTAATGACACTAAATAAATTTGTTGTTGAATAATTTGATAAATTAGGACTTTTAATCAAGTTTATTCCTATTCCAACTATTAAGTATTTTTCATCTGATTTTTCAATTTTTTCTTGTAAGATTCCGCAAATCTTTTTTTTATTAATTAATAAATCATTGGGTGGTTTAAAAGTAATATTTTTTTTACAATATTTTGAAATTACCCTTTTTACTAACAAACAGTTTTTTTTTGTAAGTGAACTTAAGGACAAATTAATTTTGTTCAATTTATAAAAAATAGACATAAATATATTACCTTTATATGAAATCCATTTTCGACCATATTGACCCCTACCATTAGATTGAGTTTCCGAAACAATTAAACCAAATTTACAATTTGAATTATTTATAACTCTTATTGATGTTTGGTTTGTACTCCGCACTTTTTTAAAATTGAATTGTTTTAGTTTCATTAAATAATGTTAATTCTTGAAACTATATCAATTAGTTGACTAGGAAATATGAAATATATCAAAATTAACAAAGTAGAAGCTCCCAGGGAAAATTTTAACCACAAACCATGATCCTTATCATATTTTTCTTTTTCCTTGTCAAAATACATAATCTTTATCAATCTTAAATAATAAAAAGCTGCTACAACTGTTGATAAAAGTCCTACTATAGCTAAAAAAAACATGGATTGTTCTAAGACTGATTTAAAAATATAAAATTTTGCAAAAAATCCTGCCAAAGGAGGTATTCCTGCTAAAGAAAATAATATAATTAACAACGATAAAGATAATAAAGGATGATTTTTTGACAATCCGGATAAATCATCAATTTGTTCGAAATAAACATTATTTCTTTTCATCATTAATAAACATGAAAATAATCCCAAATTCATTATTACGTAAATAGTAATATAGATAACTGAACTTTGAATTCCTTCATTAGATCCAGTTGCTAATCCTGCTAAAGCATAACCCACATGGCTAATTGAACTATAAGCAACCAATCTTTTAAGATTGGTTTGGCCTATGGCTGCTACTGCTCCAAAAACCATAGATGCTATTGATAAAAAAATTAAAATCATTTGCCATTGGTCTATTAAATTTAAAAAAGGTACATACAGAAATCTTATGAATACTGTTAAAGCAGC